>JBJOHE010000237.1:0-4239 GCA_046047895.1 Planctomycetota bacterium
CCGACTCCCAGCTCGACGCCCCCGTCGCCGCCACGCCCGACGAGATGCCGACCCTGTCGATCGATCCGGCCAGCTTCCATGGCGCCCACCCGGGCCGCACGACCCGCACCGAGCTGGAACAGGTCTGGGGCCCCGGCGAACCGGTGCCGGATGCGGAAGCCACCGCCTCCTGGCGGATCGAGCCATTCGAGCGGGTCGAGGTCTCGTTCACCGACGAGGTCGTCGCCACGATCAGCATCAAGCTCGCCGAGCCGATGGAGGTGGCCGACCTGGCCCGGCAGCTCGAAATCGCCGACCTCCGCACCGTGACCATCCGGGATGATGACGGCACGGCGATCGGCGAGGCCTACCCGGAGCGGGGCGTGATCCTCAGCGTGGAGCCGGAGAGCAGCCAGGCCAACGCCATTCTGATCGAGCCGCTCGATGCCGACGCCTTCGTGCTCCGTGCCGAGGGGGAGCTCGACACCTGCTCGGCCTACGCCGTAGCCGACCTCCAGTATGCGATCGAGATCGACCCCGAACACGTCCGGGCCCACCGGCTGCTGCTCACGGTGAGCTCCGACCAGGGCCAGTGGCAGCGGGCCCTGGAAATCGCCGAGAACGCCATGCGGCTCGACCCTTCCGATCCCTGGATCCGCTTCAAGCTCGCCGGCGTGCTCGTCGCCCTTGACCGGCCCGCCGATGCCCGGGCCGCGATCGAAGGCCTGACCGGCTCCCATGACGAATCGCCGCTCCTGGCCGCCCACCGCGAACGGCTCCTCGGCAGGATCGCCCTGGCGGGCCCCAAGCCCGACGACCGGGCCGCCGTCGAACACTTCACCGAATCGATCAAGCTCGCCGCCCCGCTGCTCTCCAAGCGGTCGCCGGCCGTGCAGGCCGCCGTTCGGGAGGTGCTGCTCGACGCCCACCTCGGCACGGCCCTGGCGATCGCCGAGGGCACCTGGCAGCAGAAGAGCCGCGTGATCCCGAAGTGGATCGCCCGCGGCGAGGCCGTCGTCAAGGAACATCCCGGCTCTGATCGCGAGCGGCAGGTGCTCGAGTTGCAGCTCTGCCGCGGCGCGCTCGCCGTGGCAGCCGCCTCGACCGAATCGATCGAGCCGCTGCCGTGGGTGAAGCGGCTGCTCGAGGTCCGGGACACGATGAACGAAACGGTCGCAGACCCATGGCGGCGGCGGCAGATCGACTGGGACGTGGGCCAGGGGCTCGCCGACGCGATCACCGCCGCGCAGCTCCGGGGCGACGCCTCCGACATGCTCGACAACGCCACGCTGACGGCCGCCTACCTGGAACGGGGTGCCGAGCACCGCCAGCTCACCGAAGCGGAACGAAAGGAACTGGGCGATCTGATGTTCCGCATCGGAATCCTCCACAGCCTCCAACGCGGCGATCATGCCACCGCCGTCACCTGGTTCGACCGGACGATCCCGCTCTGGAACGCCAACGACCGCTTCGAGCGGGACGGTGAACTCGGCCGGCTCGGTGAATCCTATGTGAGCATGGCGATCTCCTATTGGCAGGTCGAGCGACGGGAAGACGCCCTCGAACTCAGCCGCCGGGGCGTCGACCTGATGGTCGCCTCCGTCGACGAAGGCCGGCTGGAGGAGCGGGCCCTCGCCGTCGCCTACGGCAACCTCGCCACGATGTACGCCGAGCAGGGTGACGACGAGCGATCGCAGAGCTACGCCGAAATGGCCAGCCGGGCGGAAGCGACCGGCACGCTCCGGTAGTCGCCATCCGCGGTCATCCTGTCCGGTCTTGATCCTACAGCAGGCTCTCGAGCAGCAGCCGCATCTTGCGGAGTTCGCCTACCTGGTCGATGCCCTCGAGCGGCGGCATGTGGGCACACAGCGCCCGGGTGTAGCCCACCCGCTCGAGCTGTGACACGAGCTTGCCGTATTCGACGTTGCCTTGCCCGATCCGCACCTGGAACACCTCGGGCTTCGTGTCCCGCAGGTGCACATGGGCCACGTACTTCAGAATCGGCTCCCAGGAAGCGGGCTTCTTGGTGCCGTAGATGAAGTGGCTGGGATCGAGGGTCACTCCCAACCCCGGCACGTTGCGGCAGAGTGAGGCGGTCGTCTCGGAGTCTTGGGTCATCCGGCCAGCCGTGGTCTTCACGGCGACCACGCCCCCCATGCCGGCGGCGATCGCCACGAGCTTCCGCAGCCGCTCGATCTCACCGTTGAAGGGGGTGCCGAGTTCCGACGCCTCAACCACCATCGTCACCACGCCGAGCGACTTCGCCAGCCGGCAGGAGGCCTCGAACAGGTCGTAGACTTCGGGGGTTTCCGCGGCGGCGAACGAGACGGCCACCGGCCGCAGCCGCTGGAGGTCGCTGCAGGCCGCCACGGCCGCCTCGGGATCGGCGGCCACGTCGGCCGGCCGGAGGTGCCCGCCATCCTCACGCACGTCGAGTTCGACGGCCGTGAATTCCAGCTCGGCCAGCCGCTCCATCGCGGCGGCCAGGGGCATGTCGGGCAGGCATTCCGTGCTGACGCAAACGAACACGCGCGGGCTCTCCTCTCGCACAGGATTCGGCCGGCACTAGGATGCCCGGCTCTCGAGCCAAGTAGGGTACCGGTCCGATCCGCAAACCGACAACCACAACTGCATAGACTAGAGGCCGGCGGTCGTCACCTCGCCGCGTCCCTTCCTGTTTCGGAGCGAACCGATGTCGTTCGATCAGCCTCATTCTCCCCCGCCACCCCTGCCGCAGCAGCCGCCGACCCGGGTGATCCTCGAGCAGCCGGGCGGCTGGAGCCGCTGGAGCTCGCGGATCGCCTGGCTGATCGCCGGCGTCAGCTTTCTCTCGGCCGTCGGCAGCGCCGCCGCCTTCTCGCAATACTTCCAGCGAGACGGCAAGGTTGTGGAGAAGTACCACTCGCTCTCCGAGTTCGCCGGCGACAAGGTGGCGATCGTCAGTGTCAGCGGGGCGATCATGGGGGGCGACGGCTTCGCCCGTGCCCAGCTCGATCACGTGGAAGAAGACCCGGCCGTCAAGGCAATCGTGCTGCGGGTCGATTCGCCCGGCGGCACCGTCAGCGGCAGCGACGAGATCCATCATCGACTGACGGAGCTCATCAAGGACCGCGAGCTTCCCGTGGTCGTGAGCATGGGCGGCCTGGCCGCCAGCGGCGGCTACTACGTGGCGATGGCCAACGGCGGTCGCGACGACGTGATCTTCGCCGAGCCGGCCACGCTCACCGGCTCGATCGGCGTGATCATTCCCCACTTCGACTTCTCCGAGGCGCTCGGCCGAATCGATGTCCGCGACGACTCGATCGCGAGCGGCCCCCTCAAGGAGATGCTCAGCCCGACGAAGCAGCGGTCGCCGGAGCTCGCGGAGAAGGAGCGGGCGGTGCTCCAGAGCCTCGTCGACGGGATGTTCGTCCGGTTCAAGGAGATCGTGAAGCAGGGACGGCCAAAGCTCGATGACGAGGCGGTGGCGGCGGTGGCCACCGGCCAGATCTTCACCGCGGAACAGGCCAAGGAGGCGGGGCTCGTCGATCGGATCGGGTTTCTTGAAGACGCGATCGACCGGGCCGTAGAACTCGCCGGGCTCGACGAGAAGACCGCCAGGGTCGTGAAATACTCGCGGCCCAAGGGCCTGCTCGACGAAGTGCTCGGCGGCCAGTCGGCCGGGGCGAGCGTCTCGCTGGCCTCGTTCGCGGAGCTTGCCACGCCGCGAGCCTGGTACCTCTGCAGCTGGTGGCCCGCCCTCGTGCGGGCCGAGTGACAGGGGGTTCACCCCAATGCCCGCCGGCCGAGGGCGGCGACCGCCGCCAGATCGGCTGGCGTGGGCCGGCGGCCGGCGGCCCGGGCCAGCGCGAGCCGACACCACACGTCGGCGGCCGCGATCGATTCGTCGTCGCTCCGGACGTCGGCATGATGGGCCACGGCCAACCCGCTGACGAGCTCCCGCACCTGGGCGGAGAGATCGCCGATCAGCAACTGCCGCTCTCCCAGCCCGCGGCCATGCCGGCGGATCGCCCGGTCAATCTCAAGGGCCACGCGGGCCAGCCGCCACCGGGCCTCCCGGGCGTGGGCCCGCAGCTGGCGATCGAGGATCCGCCCGTCCTCGGGTGACCGGCCCCGCCGGCCTGCGCCACTCCGCCAACCGGCCCAGGCGGCCAGCCGCGCGGCCCCCGCGGAGCCGGCGAGCGGATGGCCCTTGGCCAGCCCGCGAAAGACCGCGAGCCCGAGCAGATCGCTCTCCCCTTCGTAGACGCCCACCGCCAG
>JBJOHE010000238.1:0-2535 GCA_046047895.1 Planctomycetota bacterium
CGGCCAGCGGCAGGAAGCAGCTCCACGGATAGAAGAGCAGCAGCATCGTGAGCGGATGGAAGAAGACGCCGCCGGCATGCTTTTCCATCGGTTCCATGAACCGACCGACGTTGTGGACGAAGAAGAAGCCCTCGGTCCAGGCTCCGTCGGTGCGAAGCGAGACGGCCACATACCAGGGCGCGGCCGCGACGACGGCGCCGGCGACGAGGGCCACCGGCCGGAGGCTGCGAATCACGTCGATGATCGCGGGCAACGTGGCGTTGGCCGTCTGCCGGAGCCACGGCCCCTTGGGCATTTCAGCCCGTCGCCAATCGACCGCCACCCACCAGGCCCAAGGCACGAGCACGGCCAGCGGGCCGACAAACCCGATCGGCCCCTTGCAGACCACGGCCAGCCCGAGCAGGAGCCCGATGCCGGCGGCGCGAGCCAGGCTCAGCCGCGGCAACGCGTCGTCGCCACAGGCGATGCAGGGACCGGAGCCGCTGCGGCCCGCCGGTCGCGGGCCGCTGGCCTTCGTCGGGGCGAGGATCACCTCCGCCGCCAGGACCGTCGCCCAGGTGCAGAGCGCCGTGAGGATGGCATCGGGCGTGGCCGCGTGCGCTTCGATGCCGGCCAGCAGGCAGCCGAGCCAGGCGAGCGCCGCCACCACACCCGTGGTCGCATCGAAGAACCGCGTGCCTGCCCGCAGGAGCGCCAGGGCCGTCACCAGCGCTGCGATCATCGAGGGCAGGCGGGCGGCGAATTCGGTGGTGCCGAAGACCGTCATGCAGGCGGCCATGCACCAGTGCATCAGCACCGGCTTGTCGACGGCGAGCGTGTCGTTGAAGACCGGCACAACCCAGTCGCCGGTCTCGACCATCGTGCGGGCGATCGCCGCGAACCGGGGTTCGTCCTCGTCCCAGAGCGGACCGCTGGCGATGCCGACGATGAGGGCGGCTGTGCCGGCGAGCAGGACGGTGGTGAGCGGGCGATGCGAGATCATGCAGGGGCTTCCGGAAACGAAGGGGAGACGAGTGGGATTGGAGGGCCGTCAACGGGTGACTGCCTCGAGATCGGGGACGGCCGCGACGTGCGGCTGGGGAGCGACGGCAGGGCGGGGCCCGAAGAGCACCAGTTCCCGCGATTCAGGCAGCACCGTTACGGCGCGGAGCACCTGATAATGCTCGGGCAGTTCCGCCGCCACCTGCTCTTCGAATCGGGCATCGACCACGAGCGGCGCACCGGGATGCTCCGCGACGAAGGACACGACCTCGGCCGGCTCGTCGAGTTCGGCGACGGTGCCCCCGGCGGCGACGAGGCCGGCGTAAAAGGATGTGCTCGCCGGCGCCCGGTAGGAGGCGATCGGCTGGGCGATGCCCGCGGCCGGAAGCCGGGCGAGCAGATGCCGCGTGCCGCCGGTGCGGCCGAGGCTCACCGGCCCGGCTGCCATGAGGATCGCGACCGTGCCACAGGCCGTGGCAGCCCAGCAGCCAGTGGCGGCCAGGCGGGAGGAGTGGGTCTGGAACCGCGCTGCCAAGAGGCCACCCAGGAGCGGCACGAGCCCGACCAGACCGATCCATTCGCCGCCCGGCGCGAGCCGGTGTACGGCCAGCGGCAGGCCAAGACCCAGGCCGATGCCAGCCACGACGAGGAGGGCCCAGGCCCACCGCATCCAGGCATCGGTGCTCCGCGTCGGGCAGCGGATCCAGTCGGCGAGGAACAGGCCCACCCCGCAGGCGACCGCCGGGTAGGCCGGCCAGATGTAGCCGGGGAGCTTCGTGCCGGCGAGCGAGAACGGGATCACCCAGGCGGCCGCCCAGGCGGCGATCAATCGCATGCCCACGGCCGATTCGCTCGGCTGCCGCACAGCCAGCCAGGCATGCCTGCCGATCAGAGCCGACGCCATCGACCAGGGAAAGAAGCCCACCAGCAGCACGAGTGGGTAATAAAGGAAGGCCGATCCCGAATGGCCCTCCATCGGGGCGGCGAATCGGCCGACGTTGTGAACGAAGAGAAACTCCCGCAGCCAGGCGCCGTCGGTGCGGATCGTCACCGCCAGATACCAGGGGGCGGCGACGGCCGCCGCGGCGACCGAGATCGCAAGGGGCCTGACACCACGCCAGGCGGCGGCCACGGCGCCGGGCAGCCGGTCCCAGACGGTGCCGGTGCGGCCCGGGTCGCGGATCGCCTGCCAGCAGGCGAAGCCGCCGCATGCGGCCAGCGGCAGCACGAGGCCAACCGGGCCCTTCGTGAGCACGGCCAGGCCGCAAGCGACGCCGACTGCGGCGGCTGCGGCGATCGAGATCCGCACCGGGGCATCCCGGAGCGGACCGGTCCCCGCGGCGCCGCGGGCAAACAGCCAGAGGGCAAGGGTGGTGAAGAAGGCCAGCGGCGCGTCGGGGGTGGCGGCCCGACCAGTGACCCCCGTCCAAAGGCAGGTGGCCATCACCACTCCGGCCCAGACCCCGACGGCTGGCCGGAACAGCAGCGACCCAAGCCGCCAGGTGAGCAGGCAGGTGCCGATCGTGAGCAGGGCCGAGCCGAGCCGGGCTCCCG
>JBJOHE010000239.1:0-7165 GCA_046047895.1 Planctomycetota bacterium
AACGACACCTTCGCCGAACCATCACCCGCCACCACATAGCCCACGGCCCGGGCGCCGCCTGCGGATGCTGCCGTGCTCGACGTGATCCCGGCCGTGCCGTTCCAGGCGCCACCATTGCGGCCGGCGATGATGTCGGCCCGCAGGTCGACCGCGGAGATCCCGCCGGCCGCCACGCTCACCTGACCGGCCCCGAGATCGAGTCGGCCCCCGCCGCCGGCTTGATCGACCGCCAGGCCTCCCACACCCACCGTCACCCGGGCATCCTGGGGCAGGGCCATCCCTCCGCCGCCGGCGATTGAAACGCTCGGTGAGCCAGCGATCGTGCCGGCGTTGATCGCGAGCGAGGTGACTCCCGAGGTCGAATTCACGGCGAGCGTCGAAGCCGAAAGGGTCCCCCCGTCAACGATCACCGACGGAGCTTTCATCGTGATGCCGGCTGCAACGGCGAGCGTGGCCCCGGTGGCAACGGTGACATTCGACGCGGCGATCGCGTCGGCATTGGCGACCTGCAGCGTGCCGGCCGAGACCGTAGTCGGCCCGGTATAGCCGTTGGCGGCGTCGAACACGAGCGTGCCAGCACCTGTCTTGGTGACCGAGTCCGCTGTCGCGATCTCGGCATAGCCAGCCTGGGCCTGGGTGACCGTGCCGCTCGCGACATCGATCACGATGTCGGAGGGCACCGTCGGCAGCCCCGCGACGCGAAAACCGATCGAGGCGTAGCCCGCCACGTTCGCCCCGGAGTAGATGTTGCGATACGCGGCGCCGTCATAGCCCTCGCCATACCGCCAGTTGCCGCCGCGGATGACGGGAAAATCGTAGCCGTACGCGGCCTTGGTGGAATCGGTCCAGTTGTAGACGAGGCCATCGGCGTCATAGAGGCCGTAGGCGCTGGTAGACGTTGCATAGGCACCCACGTCGGTCAGGTAGCTGAGCGTCACATCAAAGGGCTGGCCGGTGAGTGCCATCGTGTCGGCCGTGCCGCCCCCCCCGGAGTTCCCCACTCCGATGTTGGCTGCCGGCGCGGTGCCGGGCGGCGGGGAACTGGCTGGTGGAGAGTCGGTCTGGGTGCCGTATTGCCAATAGCCGCCGGCGCCGCCATTTAGGCTCGGGTCGTAGTAGGCAGCTTTGTAAAACTCATCTTCGCTCGGCAGAAAAATGGTGGCCCCCGGCGCCCGTGCCGGTGGCGTGGAAAAGCCACTCGTCAGCACCGACATGTCGTAGACGCCAGCCTCGGTGCCGCCTGCCCCCTGGCCGTTCGAGAGCCAGTTGACGAACCGGGCGGCCGAACTCCAGCGAACCCAGACCGCCGGGAACTGCTCTTGCCCCGACTTGACCGTGTATCGCGTCCCTTCCGCGGCAGTGAGATCCCGGCTGATCCCGCCGGTCGTCGCCACCTGCGGCCCGACGTCTTGGATCACATGCTCCTGCATGCTCTTGTCCCAGAGGTTGAGCGAGTTGGCCCCCGTGGGATCGACGACGTTGAGAAATGCGGCGTATTGGGAGTTGGTCACGTCGTACTTCGAGATCTGATACTCGTAGCCGACCGAACCATAGCCCGTCGTGTAATCGGCCGCCGGCCCCTTGTCCATCAGGAGGGTGTCGGCGGCGTTCCCGGGGTTCCCGACCAAGGCCCAGTCGAAGCTCACGGCAGCAACTGCCGAACTGCCAAAGGAAACACCTCCGAGAAGCGTTCCCACGACCACCCACCCCGCCGATCGAACGCTTCGTTTCATGACGTCTTCATCCTCGAAGAAAAGCCCGAACAGAACACCGTGGGCACCGGGCAGCAAGAAACCTGGCCGGCCGGTTTGATCGCCGGCCGGCCAAGAACCCGCTCTAATTTATAAGTGATTGAGACCCACCACCATCAACGGGTCGCCCGCCGGCGGTGAGCGACGGCCGCCGCGACGATCGCTCCGCCGACCAAAGCCAACGAGCCGGGCTCAGGCACGGCCTGGACGGTGACCAGGTCGAGTCGCATGCTTCCGCCCGAGGCGGAACTCCGGTTGTAGCCGTCTACCGTATCCGAGGAGTCCGTGCCGGCGAAGGAGGAAAGGAGGCCGACGGCCCCATCCGTGCCGACGTAGTTTGGATCGAAAGCCCCGACGATTGCGAAGCCAAAATTGGGGTTGTTCTCGAAGCCCTGACCGGTGGGAAGCGTGAACGTAATGCCGTTCACAAATCCAACGTCGTAAGGAGAGAGAGGAGCCGAGGTCGTGCTATTGGCGAGCAGGCTGTTCTGGTTGATCGTCTGAAAATCAATCAGCCCTGTGCTGCTGACGGACACGCTCGCCGAACCGCTGATCGGCGTGTAGGGCGACGGGGCCTGGAATCCATTGACCGTGGTTGTGATCGAGGATCCGGTTCCGACGGGAACGGGACTGTACGTCGTGCCATCGGTCGTGGCGAGCAGTTGGTAATAGCGGCTCGCTCGATACCCGACGGCCTGACTCCAGCTCAGCTGAACTGCCTCGCCAGGATTCATTCCCGCCGTCGAGACCTTGAACGACAGCCCAATCGATTCGTTGGCAGCCGTGGTCAGCGGATTGTTGACTGTGTACGAAAGGTTGTAGGTGGTCCCGCTGACATCGGTACCCGGATCGGTCGGAGTTCCCGTCGTCACGACCGACGAGAAGGGAGCTGGCGGGTTGCCCTGGCCATAGCCCGCAGCCACGCCGGTCGCCACGTTCGTGCCACTCGAGGCCGCCATGAAGGTAGACGTCGTGTTCGCATTCCATTGCCCTAGCACGGTCTGAGCCTGGGCCATGGGGGCGATCGCGGCGAGTCCGGCGACCAGAATCAGGGAACGAAGCGAAATCACTGGCATGGGTCCAATCTCCGAATGGGCTCTCGATCCGTGGCCGCCAGAACGTTTCTGTCGCGGCCCCGCCTGAACGTTCCTTTTCGTTTGCAAACCTGATGCCAAAGACCCAACCACGGCGGAAAAAAAGCCTCAGCCGCCAGAGAGGTAACGAAACCTCGAAAAACAAAGGCCCACACGAGAAAACAACACATTCATCATCAATTAACTCGACATTCTCATGGTTTCCCAAGAACCGTGAAAACCGATTCACCGCGACGGTGAATCGGTTTCACCAAACCACTGAAACGACAGCCGAGGATTTTGCCCGTGAAAAGCCGGGCTGCAGAGCCAGGCAGCCACACGACGTCAGCCGAGGCAGCTCAGCTGGCTCTTCCTCCACCACCGATGAGCGATGCTCAGTCGGTGAGGGCGGCAGTCTCGCCGCCGGCCGGCGTCACGGCCGACCAAAAGACCACGGGGTCGACCGACGCGCTGATTGGCCGCACGCTCGAGTCGAGCATACCGACATTCAGACTGTCGCCGTGCACACCCTGGATGAATCGTGTGTCGGCCGCGTCAGGAGCCGGCTTCGACTGAAACGGCGGATCGGTCATGCCCGCCAACGCATTGGCAGCCTGAGCGTTGAATCTCGGCCCCCAAACATCGGGCTGGGAGGCCGCCGGCCGGTAGGAGCGGCCGATGACTGTCGATGCCGTATTTGAAGGATGAGCGAAGGTCGGCGCCTTGGTTGACGACCGGAAGAAATACTGCGTCATCACCGGAGACTTATTGTTCATCGTGCGGGCAAAGCTGTCGGCCAGAGCCATCGTCTTGGTCACTCCGTCGAGCACGCGGCTGATCTTCGGGTTGTTGTAGAACAGCACTCCATTGCTGACGTAGCTCGTCAATCCCTTGATGTTCGGCGAATTGTCCGGCGAGGGATCGCTCGAGCAGATGAAGAGGTCGACTTTCGGGGCCGTGGCATCGAGAAACACGACGTTCGGCCTGAACTTTTGCCGCAGGTTCTCGTCTTCCGCGTAGGCCATGATCACGACGTGCATCGGGTAGGTCGCGGAATTTGCCGTGATGGTCGAGCCAGCCGGGGCGTTGACGTTGGTGAGCGCGTCCGGCAGTCGGCCGTTCTTAGCGGTGATGTAATTCGCATTCGCTAGCATCACTTGACGGATCTTGTTGAGGCACTGGGTTCGCCTGGCGGATTCCCGGGCTGACTGCACAGCCGGAAGAAGCAGGCCGATCAGCGTGGCGATGATCGCGATCACGACGAGAAGTTCGACGAGGGTGAATCCCGCGTTCGACGGCCGATCACTGAACTCTGCGCGAGTCGGCGTCTGATTCCGCTGCATGCTGAAGGCCCCCGTGTCGTGTGGATGGCTGAGTGGTTTTGTCCGCGATCGCCGACATCGCTCGATCGGCTCCGCTCCGCCGTCCGGCCCGCCGTAAATCCGAGGATATCAACCGGGCCCGCCCGCCTGCAATCCGCCTGAGGGCCAAATCGTCCCAGCGCACGAACATGACCATCGCGATCATCATTCATCAATAGGGAATCCGTACCCTGCCCCCGCCTGACGGCCCCGCCGCGTGGTACAAGAAAGTGCATGGACGCCTGCCTGCCTCCGCTGCTCTCCGCGATCGGCAACACTCCGCTGTTGGCCCTGCGATTCCCCGAACGGAACGTGACGATCCACGCGAAGGCGGAGTTCCTGAACCCCAGCGGTTCGATCAAGGATCGGCTGGCCGCATACCTCCTGCTCCATGCGGTCCGTAACCGACTCGTCGGCCCCGATTCGATCGTAGTGGAGTGTTCGAGCGGCAATACCGGCATCGCCCTGGCGATGGTCGGCGGGATGCTTGGCCTCCGTGTCCGGATCCTGATGACCGACTCCGCCAGCCGCGAGCGGCGGTATCTGATGGAGCATTTCGGCGCCGAGGTCGTGCTCTTCGAGGCGGCTGCCGGCTACAAGACCGGCATCGAGATGGCCGAGCGCATGGCGGCCGAGGATCCACGGGTGTTTCTGCCCAGGCAGTTCGCAAATCCCCTCAATGCCCTGGACCACCAGGAGCACACGGCCCAGGAAATCCTTCAGCAACTGCCCGGCCCGATCCATGCCGTGGTGAGCGGCTACGGCACCGGCGGCACGCTCAACGGTGTCGGCAGCGGCCTGAGGGAGGTGCATCCCGAGATCCAGGTCGTGGCGATGGAGCCCGCCGAAGCGGCGATGCTGCAGGGTGAAGCACCCTGCTGCCATGCGATCGAAGGAGTCGCCGGGGGATACCTGCCGCCGCTCCTCGAGGGCGTGGTCATCGACCGGGCCGAGAAGGTTTCGTCGGCGGAAGCGATCGCCATGACCCAGCGACTGGCGAGAGAGTTCGGGCTCCTGGTGGGTGTCTCGGCCGGAGCGAATCTGGTGGCGGCGATCAGGACGGCGGAGTCGCTGCCCGCGGGAGCGCGCGTGGTCACCTTTCTCTGCGACCGTGCGGAGCGCTACTACTCGACCCGGTTGTTTCAACATGGCAGCCTGCCCACGTCGCTGGCACCTGCGGCGGCATTCGGCAACCCCGTGTTGACATGCTGATATGATCGCGACCTTTCATCCCGCTCACTGACCCACACGGGCACGTGCTTCCTCAACGGAGAACAAAAATGGCGATGCGGCAACGATGGCGTTGGGAATCGGCCTGGCTGGCCGCCCTGGTGTGCCTCACCATGCCCTGGAGTCGCGCGGAGGAAGACGACGACGAACCAGATCCGCCCAGGCCGATCACCATCGAGCTGACGATGGAGCCGACCATCCTCGACATGGAGCACCTCAAGGCGAGCCGCATGGGATACATGCCAGGGAAGTTCTCGCTCGTTCCGGATCGACCGGCCGGTATTACGAAGGAGCCCGACTATCGAGGCACGCCGAGCTATGGCTGCTTCCGAATCGGCAATGGGGCCAAAAGCCTGACGCTGTTCGCGGTCGACGAGCCCGAGGGCCAGGAGGGCAGGATTTACGTCGACAGGAACCAGAACGGCGACCTGACCGATGACGGCGACGGCGCGTGGGACCAGACCCGGGAAATGGACGGCGTCAACACGTACATGACCGTCGTCCCCGTACATGTTTCCTGGGGCGACCCGCTCGTGGAACAGGAGGGGGATGAGTATCACCTCTTCATCTACAAGCGGCATGGCGCGATGGGCGGCGGCTACGCCAAGATCAGCGGGAGGGCGGGCAGGCTCCGACTGGGTGACGCGTCGTACCACGTGGTCCTGGCCGAAAGCACGAACGACGGACTGTTTACCGTCCCAGCCACCGGCGACCTCACCCGACGCCCCACCGAGCTGTATATCGACCTTGATGACGACGGGACGTTCCTGGGCGTGACGTCGGAGGTGGATGGCAAGGAATTTCGCTCCCCCGAGCGGTTCAACCTCGCGGAACCATTCCAGATCGAAGGGCAATGGTTCCTGGGCCGGCCAACGATCAGCGGCCGCAACCTGACATTGATCCCGACGTCTCCCCCCGGAGCCGACACACTCCGGAATCAGGCCCCGAAGGAAATCCGGAAAATGCTGGCCGCCGGCACGCCCGCTCCCGACTTCGAGGTGGAGGCGGTCGACGGCGCTCCGCTCGGCCTGAAAGCCTTCAAGGGCAAGGTGGTGATCCTTGATTTCTGGGCCACGTGGTGCGGCCCCTGCCAAGCCTCGATGCCGGGACTCGAACGCGTCTACCAGGCTGTGCGTGACAAGGGCGTGGAGGTGCTCAGCCTCAACGTCTATGACGACCGCGATGCCTTTCAGGAATGGATCAAGGCCAACAGTGGCACCAAATACAATTTCACCTTTGCCTACGACCCGGCGGAAAAAGGAGCCAAGGACAGCGTGGCCGGCCAGCTCTACAACGTGCCGGGGCTGCCGACCATGTATGTGATCGACCGCGACGGAACGGTAGTCGCCACGCTCGTCGGCGGCGGCCAAGAGGAGAAGCTTCTTGAGACGCTGGCGACTCTGGGCATCGAAGCGTCGCCACCCGAGGAAGCCGAACCGGCCGAGTGAGCCCAGGCGGCCCCACGTGCCCTGTCAGATGAAATACATCGGCTCGACGGTGTTGACCGACCGGGCGACGAGGTCGGCGAGCGTCTGCGAGGCGAGCGTGCCCGCCCCTGCCTGGCAGGCGGACTCCCAGGCGTGCTTCAGCACCGTCGCGTTTCGCGACTTCGGGGCCAGGCCAGCCGTCACGGTGGCCGGGCATTCGACCGGGCCTTCGATCGCCAGGTAGATGTCGAGGAGCGAGATCTCGTCGGTGGCCCGGGCGAGGAGATAGCCTCCGCTGGCTCCGCGGGTGCTCGTCACGATCC
>JBJOHE010000240.1:0-24376 GCA_046047895.1 Planctomycetota bacterium
GCTGCCCAGCCTCGGCTGCAACATCAAGTGGAAGGTCGGCCACGAGCCGTCCTACTTCCCGACGGCGTCGAGGTAGCTGCGGCGGCGACCCCCTCGCCTCCGTTGCTCTGTGGAGGCGAGCCGTGCCGAGCATGGCCTAGCGTCGGGGAGGCTCGCTCGGGCGGCCGCTACCGCGATTGGCGAGGCGGCCGATGTCGGCCGTGTCGCCCGGTTCGAGCCGCGCGGCCCGCATGTTCTCCCGCTGGATGGCCTCGTAGACCTCCTGGCGATGCACCGGAATCTCGGAAGGTGCGTTGATGCCGAGGCGAACCTTGTCTCCCCTGATGTCCACGATCGTCACGACGATGTTGTCGCCGATCATGATGCTTTCGTCACGTTGTCTGGAGAGCACGAGCATCGCTGGTTCCTTCCTGATCCTGTCGTGCGGGGGCGCTCCACGCCTCCCGTCACCAAGGATTATGCACTCTTTTTGAGGGGAGTTCGGTCCGGGGAAAGTTCGTATTGCATTGGCAGCTCGCCGCTCGCAACGACTTGACGGCCGGTGCGGGCTTCGAGGTTGATGACGATTGGCGCTTTGAGATTGAGGGTGAGGGCGGTGCCGTTCGTGCCGACCACCACTACTACCTGCGCCTGGCGGATGTCGTGGATGGCGAGGGGTGTGAGCTCGCTCCGGGGGATCCGCACCTGGTAGTCGGGCACGAACCGCCGGGGGCTCACCACCGCCAGGGCTGCATCCCCGCGGGTGGTGCACTGCAGCCAGCCGAGGGCGTCGTTGGTCGAGTCGGCGAGCAGCGCCCACTCGCGGCAGTCTTCGAGGCCGGGCAGGCCGCTGGGAAACCGAATCAGGTCGCCCGCATCGACCTCGATCCGTCCGAACCGGCTGGTGGTGATCTGCATGATGACTGGCACTCCTTTGCCTGGAGGAAACCGCCCCGCTCCCGCGGGCCGGCCGGCGGGCTCGCGCCCGTACCCTCTCCATCGACGGTCCCAGGCGAAGCGGGTGAAGAAAAAAGGCCTGGCGAATCGGGAGGGATGCGGAAAGCGGTAGGGCCGGGGCGTCCTGTACCGGTCGTGGGGTTTGTGTCACCGACCCGAGCCACGGCACAATGGCTCCGGAGCGGTGAGCGGCGCGGCGGGTGGCACCCGCACGGCCGGTGTCATGCATGGTGCGGAGGCCTGTGGGATGGGTGTCTGGTTTCGCGGTTGGCTGTTGGTCGGCGGGGTGCTGGTCGCAGGGTGTTCGTCGGCCAGGTATGACGCCGAGTACGCCAAGCAGGTCGAAACCTATCGGGCCGAGGCTCCGTTCGCATACCTGGTGCAGACTCCCGAGTCGGTCGGCGGCAAACTCGATCTGCGGTTGCCCCGAGGATTCACGGCGGTGCCCCGCCGGCAGCAGAAACAAGACGAGACCACCGGTGAAATGCGGGACGCGCCGATCGATCCCAGCCGGCTTCGTCCCCCGTTCGTCGACCAGTTCCCAGGCTACCTCGACACCTTCGAGCGGAGCCTCTCCGTCGAGGCGACCAATGCCGAGTATTTCGCATCGGTGGCGGTCGGTGCCGTGCCCGGCGACGGCGGACAGATGGCCGCGATCGAGGCCGCGATCCTCGCCCAGGTGACGGCCGACGATGCGTTCAAGGATGCCGCTGCTGCTGCCTGGGGGAGTCGCGAACTCGAGCCGCTCGCCGGCGGTCCGGCGTCCTGGCGGGTGTTGTCGCTCGACGGCCCCCAGATCTTTGAGGGGATCGTGGCGACGATGCCGGAATTCAAGCGGCAGCCCGGTCGCTGCGAGATCTGGCTCTCGGCCGATCCGGATCAGAAAACGATGGCGATCATCGTCTGGCGGTGTCCAGATGTCGCGGCCCCACTCCTCGATGTGCCGGTCAGCCGGTTTGCCGAACTCGTGGCCCGCACGGTCGCTTTTCCGCCTGAACCGGCCGAGGGCGAGCCCGCCGGGGACGGCGAAGACGCCGCTGCCGAGGCGGCAGGCGAGGCGAGGCGGGGCGGCCTCATTGCCACATCGGCTGGGCCGACCAGGCCGCCAGAGGGCCGAGGACGAGCAGGGGCATCCAGGCGGCCAGCGAGGGGCTGAAGGCGTCGCCGAGCGCCAGGGCGTGGCAGCCGAGCACCACCACGAAGAACACAACGGTCATGCCGACGCATGCTCCCACCGCGGCGAAGATGCCGCGACGATTCGGCCCGAGCACCAGCGGGATCCCGAGCAGCACCAGCGCCATGTCGAGCAGCGGAGCTGTGAAGCGGGCGTGCACCCGGAGCGGCAGATCGGCCCCCACGCCCAGGCTGGGATTGGCGATCGCCTGAACCAGGTCGGGCGTGGATGAATACTGGCTCCAGTTGGTTGAGCCGATCATCTGTTCGAAGGTGACATCACTGACGACGAAGCACTGGCCCGGCTCGAGCCAATCGGCCGCCTGCCGCGTGAGCACCACCGCGCCGGCGGCCGACTCGAGCGGAGGAAGCTGGTCGATGTCCGCCGGCTCCTGCACCGCCGAGAGCACATAGCCGGCCGGATGGTCGGGGCTGGCCGGCGACCAGGTGGCATGGGCCGCCGTCAGCTGCGGCCCGTAGTCACCCAGTTGCGGTGGCATCAGCAGGCTGGGGGACTCGATTCGACAGCCGGCCGCGCGGGCGCCCCGGCCGCGAAACAGGATGTCGGTGCGGTGGTCATACCGCGATTCGAAGGGCTGAACGGCGTTGCCGTCGAGGTTCTGGGCGTTGCGGGCGAAGGCCTCGCGGATCCGCGGAATCACCAACTCGCGATTGGATGCGGCCAGGAGGCTCACCGCGGCCGCGAACACGAGCACCGGCCGGGCGATCCGCCATCGGGTGACCCCTGCTGCGAGCAGGGCGGTGAGTTCGTTGTGCCGCTCGAGCCAGGAGAGCGCGAACATCGCGCTGGCGAGCGAAATAACCGGGCTCGTGGCATCGAAGAACCAGATCAGCCGGCAGCCATAGTACCCCGCCAGCACCCGCGCCAGGCTGCCGGTTTCGGCGGCGTGGGTGATGAATTCCTCCATGTTCGTGAAGGCATCGAACACGAAGTAGAGCCCGGCGAGGCTGACGAACACCACCAGAAAGGCGTGGAATTGGGCACGGCCGATGTAGCGATCGATGAGCATCGTTGCTTGACGGGCGGGAGCGGGTGGCGAGGATGAGGGGGCTGGCCGTCGCCGCGGGCGGCGGACGGTACCGGGTGGGCCCCGGTAGCGTCAATCCGGCCCCCTCGGCCCGACCCCGCGGAAAAGGCGGAATCCGCATGGCGTGGCGCGGTTTTTTCGGCCGGGGTCTCGACCTGGTCTGTCCGCCTCGGTGCGTTTTCTGCCAGGCCGACGCGGAGCCGGGTGGGGCCGCCGCCGTAGTCTGCGGCAGCTGCCGGCGGCTCCTCACCGCCGACGTCGCCCGCTGCCGGCTCTGCGGCAGCCCCGCCACCTCCGACAGCACCTGTCGTGGCTGCCAGGGCCGCTGGCAGTCGTGGGACGGGATCGCCGTGCTCGGCGGCTATGCCGACGACCTGCGGACGGCCGTGCTGGCGGCGAAGCGGCCGGCGGGGGAGCTTGTGGTGGCCGGCCTGGTGACCCTCCTGCTCGAGCGACACCAACAGACGCTTGCAGCCTGGCGGCCCAGCCTCGTCGTGCCGGTGCCGCTGCACTGGACGCGGCGGCTGGCTCGGGGCTCGAGTGCCGCCCACGGCCTGGCGCGGGGGGTGGCCGCCGGCCTCGCGCTTCCCTGCCGCTCGCTGCTCCGGCGGGTTCGGGCGACTCGGATGCAGAACGAACTGCCCCCGCAGGATCGCCGGAACAACGTCAAAGCCGCCTTTCGGTCGCGGTCGGCGGCCGGCTGCCGGGTTCTCCTTGTCGACGATGTAGTCACGACCGGTGGCACGCTGGCCGAATGCGGGGCGGCGCTGGCCGCGGCCGGCGCCGCGGCCGTGTATGCGATGGTCGTGGCCCGGGCTGATCGCGGTGATACGCTCTCATCCTGACGCCCGTCCGGCTCCCCCCGCCTTGCCCTGAATCCGCCATGCACGACGCCCCTCGCCTCACAAACCCGCAGCGTGTGTTCCGCGTCGGCACCCGAGGCAGCGGTCTGGCCCTCGCTCAGACCGGTCAGATGGTCGAACAGCTACGGGCCCATGGGCTCGAGGTTGAGCTCGAGGTCATCACCACGCGGGGGGACACCCGAGGCGACCGGCCCGTGGCGGCCCTGGGCGAAGACGGGGTGTTTGTGCGGGAGTTGGAGCGGGCCTTGCTCGAAGGCCGGATCGATCTCGCCGTGCACAGCCTCAAGGATCTGCCCACGGCCGACGTGCCCGGCCTCTCCCTCGCCTCGATTCCCGAACGGGCCTCTCCATTCGACGCGCTCGTCGGGCAGCCTGGTGACTCGCTGACGAACCTGCCGGCCGGGGCCGTGGTCGGAACCTCGAGCATCCGCCGGATCGTCCAGCTCCGGGCGGTTCGGCCGGACCTCCACATCCGACCGGTGCGCGGCAACGTGGACACCAGGCTGGAGCGGCTCGATCGGGGAGATTATCGCTGCCTGATCCTCGCCGCTGCCGGGCTGGGCCGGCTCGGCCTGACCGACCGAATCACCCGGCTCTTGGAGCCGCCCGAGTATTGGCCCGCCGTCGGCCAGGGGGCGCTTGCCCTGCAGATTCGCAGTGATGACGAGGAGGCTCGGCGGGCCATCGCCCCGTTGGATCATCCGGCTTCCCATGCCGCGGTGGTGGCCGAGCGGGCCTGCCTGGCCGTGCTGGCCGCGGGGTGTCTGGCTCCGGTGGGAGCCTGGGGCCGGATCGACGACGAGGGCAGACTCCGGCTCGACGTTCGCGTGTTGGAGGACAGCGGAGCGACGGTCAGCCAGGTTGCCGCGGAAGGGGTCGCTGCCCTCGGGCGAGGGAGCCTTGTCGATTCTGGCCAATCTGTCCACAATGCCGCCACTGCACTGGGGCAATCGGTGGCCGCCGACCTGCTGGCCCGCGGAGCTGCAGCAATGCTGGAACGGATGCGGGCAGCCGCCCACCCCTCCTCCAGCGGTTGAAATCAACTTATTTGATTACCTATACTCCATGAGAAGGGCGTTCAGGTGGCGGCCCTCCTTGATCCTCCTCAGACGGCGGCGGATGCCGCGGAAAGAAATCCATCATGGCTATCAAAGTTGTTGTCGCCGACGATCACGAGGTGGTTCGGCGAGGCCTTGCCAGCTTGCTGGCCGGCTCGGAAGTCAAGATCGTGGGTGAGGCCACCACCGGCGAAGAAGCTGTACGGGTCACCAAGAAGACGAAGCCGGATGTCGTGCTGCTCGACATCCGGATGCAGGGCAAGGACGGGCTGGAAGCCCTCGAACGAATCCGGGCCGAGATGCCGGGCGTGCGGTGCGTGATGCTCTCCACGTTCGACAACCCGACCTATGTCGCTCGCGCCGTCGCGGCCGGCGCCCACGACTACATGCTCAAGGGCTGCACCCGGGCCGAATTGATCAACTCGATCACCGGCGCCGCTTCCGGCCAGTTGCCGATGCGGGCTGGTGAACTCCGGCGGGTGGCCACGACGATGGCCAACCGACTGGCCACGCCCGATCCCGACATTCCGCTGACGCAGCGGGAGACGCAGGTGCTTCGGCATATGGCCTTGGGGCTCTCCAACAAGGAGATCGCCCAGTCGCTGACGATCAGCGTGGAGACCGTGAAGGAGCACGTCCAGAACATCCTGCGGAAGATCGCCGTCAGCGATCGCACCCAGGCTGCCGTCTGGGCTGTCCGCCGCGGCCTCGTCTGAGGCTGGATTCGCACCGGCAGTCGAGATGAGCCGGTGTCGGGTGGATGCAGTGTGCCGACGTTAGGGGCCGGTTGGGGCAGGGCGTTCAGGCCTCCCCACCTCCCGCACTCTGACGAACCTTACCGTGCCCGCGGGTGCGCCTTGTCGAAGGCGTCAAGCAGCCGGCTTGTCGTGACATGAGTGTAGATCTGCGTGGTCACCAGGCTCTTGTGGCCAAGGAGTTCCTGGACGCTCCGAATGTCGGCCCCGGCGTCGAGGAGGTGGGTGGCGAAGCTGTGGCGAAGCGTATGGGGGCTGGCCCTCCCTGAGAGCCCGGCGACGGCGAGGTGCTTCTCAAGCAGCCGTGCCACGCCCCGTACCGAAAGCCGGCGGCCGAACTTGTTGGTGAACAACGGTTGGGCCGTTGGCCGGCCAGCGGGAGTGGTTGGTTGTGGTCGCGAGGCCAGCCAGGCCCGCACCGCGGCCCGGGCCTGGGAGCCGACGATCCCGAGCCGCTCCCGCCGTCCCTTGCCGCGAACCCGCACCGTCGCGTTGCGGAGGTCGAGATCGGTGTCGTTGAGGTTCACGAGTTCCTGCACGCGGACGCCGGCCGAATACATGAGCTCCAGGATCGCGCGGTCCCGCAGGCCGCCGGCCGCCTGGGGCTGGGGCGCCGCCAAGAGCCGGGCGATCTCGTCGCCGGTGAGAAACTTCGGGAGCCTCCTGGCCCGCCGTGGACTGCGGAGCGGCTTGGCGGGATTGGCCCGTACCCAGCCCTCCCGCAGCCCGAATGCATAGAGGCTCCGCATGCTTGCGAGCTTGCGGGCCACGGTGGCGGGCGCGTATCCGGCGGCGTGGAGCCCGGCGGCGAATCGACGGAGCAGTGGGCTCGACGCCTCACTCGGTGAACGGCAGCCCGCCGACCGGAGAAACTCCTCGAGTTGGAGGAGATCCTCGCGGTAGCTCTTGATCGTCAGGGGTTAGGCGGCCTTCTCGGCCGTGAGGTACCGCAGAAACCGCTCGGCCTGCGGAGAGCATTCAAGGCCGGAAGGCTTGGAGGCAGCAGATGCCATGAGCCACACCACTCTCCGAGCAGGTCATTGAGATTCCCGTGTCGCCAGCCCGCGGGCGGCATCCGTCGAGTTGCTCACCGGGGGCCCCACGCCGAGAACCGCCGAGAACCGTCGAGTGCCTGCCGCTCCTCTGCCGTCCGTCGTCTCTGCCCAGATCGGGATGCGGCGCTTGCCCGGAGCCTCGCTACGCGCGGCGGTCGGCCCGCGGCTGAAACCGCACCTGCCGCGGCCGACAGGCCTGCTGCCGAACCTTCTGGCCCAGCACGGCGGCGTCGTACCAGGAGAAACTCAGTTCCGGATTCGCCGCGTGGCGGGCGAGCGTTTCGAGCGCCTCGGCCCGACTGTCGTCGTCGTAGAGGAAGACGTACCGCTCACCACCCTTGACGAGCGCGATCACGTTGATGTCGCGAGAAGCCATGAGCGGGAACTGCCCTCGAAGAGACCCGCGGCCGCCGGTGCGACCACCCGAGACTTCGTATCGGACGGTCACCACGCCCGGCACGAACCTTCTGGATCGAAGCCCCCAGGTCGGTCTGATTCGGCCAGGTCTGCCACGCCCGCATCCCGCTGGAGCACGACTCTGGGCAGACTGTGCGGACGAGGCTATCTCAGGCAGGCAAAGCCGCCGAGGCCGACCGGCTCGCGGGTCCAGAACGGCTCGCCGTGGGTCGAGCCGATCAGGCTGCCCCACCAGGCGTCGGCTGCCGCCACCCTCTCGGGCACAGTCGGCCGCGGGGCGGTGGGGGGAAACTGGCTGGCGTAGCAGGCGATGCTCGCCTGTTTCCGCTGCCAGGTGGTGGCGATGTCGACGATGAACGCGGGCCGGCGGACGGTCCTGAGATGCACGCAGCCGTAGTGATAGATCCGCTCCGGGTGCCACGGATCGCCGGGGAGGTCACACTTCGTCAGTTTCGCCCAGAACCGGGCCGCTTCGACGAGCTTCGTCGCGGCCACATGATCGGGATGGGCGTCGATCCAGTGGGGGGCGAACAGCCACCGGGGCCGCACCCGGCGAATCACGCCCGCCAGTGCTCCGCGGGCGGCGAGCGTGGCTCGCAGCCGGCGGTTCGGCAGACCGAGGTTTTCCCGCCACTCGATCCCGAGCGCGGCGGTGGCCGCCGCCGTTTCGCGGGCCCGGATTTCGGGGCTGCCCAGCGGCGTCGGCTCACCGTCGGTGAGGTCGAGGATCCCTACCCGCAAGCCCTCGGCGAGCATCCGTCCGATCCCGCCTCCCATACCGAGTTCCGCGTCGTCGGGATGCGGCGCGATCACGAGCACATCGAGCATGGCGGGGAATCCTCGGAGTCGGTTGCCTCGGCTGCCTGGCGATCATAGTCTCTCCCCATGCCCAGCCCGGCCGACCTCTTCGCCGCCGCCCGCGAGCACGCCCGCAGGGCAGCGCTCCTGGCCACAATCGACGCCGCGATCGGCTGGGACGAACGGACGATGATGCCACTGGCCGGCGGAGCCTGGCGGGCTGAACAGGCGGCCGAGCTCGCCGCGGTCGTCCACCGTCAGCGGACCGATCCGCGGCAGGGTGACCGGCTTGCGGAGCTGGCTGCCGGACCGCTGGCCACCGGGGGCACGCCCGCCGAGCAGACGACGATCCGCCTCCTGAAGCACGACTTCGACAAGCAGGCCCGGCTGCCGGCCCGGCTGGTCGAGGAACTTGCCCGCACCACGGTCGAGGCCCAGCAGGTCTGGTCGACCGCGCGGGCCGCATCCGACTGGCCACGGCTCTGCCCCTGGCTCGAACGGGTGTTTGCCCTCAAGCGGGAGCAGGCGGCCTGCCAGCGGCCCGACCTTGATCCGTATGACGCCCTGCTCGACGACTACGAGCCCGGTGGCCGTTGGCGGGCCATCGAACCGCGGTTTGCCGACCTGCGAACTCGGATCGTGCCGCTCGCGCTGGCCTGCGCCGCCGCCGTGCGTCGCCCCGATGATCGAATCTTCACCGAGCGGATGTATCCCATTGCGGCCCAGCAGGCCTTCGTCCGCGAGGTGGCGGCCCGGATCGGCTTCGACTTCGACCGCGGCCGGCTCGACACCACCGACCACCCGTTCTGCACCTCGCTGGGGCCCGACGATTGTCGGATCACGACCCGCTGGGACGAGCGGTTTCTGCCGACGGCGTTGTTCGGTGTGCTGCACGAGGCGGGCCATGGCCTCTATGACCAGGGGCTGCCGCGGGAGTGGTATGGCCTGCCTCCGGGCGAAGCGGCATCGCTCGGCATTCATGAGTCGCAGTCACGGCTGTGGGAGAATCTCGTCGGCCGGTCGCGGGCCTTCTGGGATTGGTGCTTTCCCGTGGCTCGGGCGGCATTCCCCGGACCGCTCGCCGACACCGATGCTGCAGGGGTGCACGAGGCCCTGCTCGTGGTGCAGCCCTCGTTCATTCGTGTCGAGGCCGACGAGGTCACCTACAACCTCCATGTCATGCTTCGCTTTGATCTGGAGCGGGCGGTCGTCCACGGGGATCTGCCGGTGGCCGACCTGCCGACGGCCTGGAACGACCGGTTCGAGGCCGACTTCGGCCTCCGGCCGCCCGACGACGCCCGCGGAGTGCTCCAAGACATCCATTGGAGTGCAGGCCTAATCGGCTACTTCCCCACCTACACGCTTGGCAATCTCTACGCCGCCCAGTTGATGGCCGCCGCCGAAGCGCGACTGGGCGACCTGCCTGCAGCGTTTGCCGCCGGCGACTTCCGGCCGCTGCTCGACTGGCTGCGGCGGGAAGTGCATGCCCTCGGCCGGCAGCTGGAGAGCGAGCCGCTCGTGGAGCGGGCCACGGGCCTGCCGGTCTCGGCCGAGTGGCTGGCGGAGAGCCTGGCCGGTCGGTACGGTCCGGCCCACGGACTCTGACGTCGGGCCGGTGGCGACCGGGAAAAACCCGGTGCTACACTCTCCGAACGACTTCGGCGGGCGGTAACGCTCCCGCCGGAGAAGTGGGAGAACGGTTTCCCTCGAGACGATTCCGGGTGGGGAGCAGCCGCGATGTCAGACGAGCACGACAAGCGAGACGACTCGCAGGATCCCTGGGCCGACCTCGACGCCGGGGACCTCCCCGATCTGGCGGCCGATTTTTCGATTCCGTTCGAGGACGATGACGGGGCTTCGGCGGCGGCCTCTCCGGCCGACGAACCGGCTGATGATGCGGCCGCCGCCCCATCGGCGGCCGCTGATTCCGACATCGATGCCTGGCTGAACGATCCTGGAGACGAGCCCCGCCCTCCGCTCTCGGTCTTTCACGATGATGACGCTCCGGCCATGGCGCATGACGACGATCAGGTCGCCAGCGATCGCTCCGCGATCGAAATCGGCACCGGCACCTCGGGCATTCCGTCGCCGAGCAGTCTGGAGATGACAAGCGATGTGATCGCCGAGAGCGATACAGCCGCCTCGTCGTTGGACGATGTTGGCTTCTTCTCCGATGACGACGACGAATTCGCCGCGGCGCTGCCGGTCGGGGATGGGGCCGGCCTCGAAGCCTCGGCCGACGAAGCCATCGCTTTCGGTGAGGAAGCGGGGAACGGCGAGCCCATCGAGGTTACCGCCGCGATGGCCGCCGAGCCGACAGCCGCCGACCCACGTCCGCGGAAGAAGAGCGGCGTCGGAACCCTGATGGGAATCCTGGTCGGTGGGCTTCTCGCGATCCCGATCACGCTGGGCATCCTGCTCGGATTTGGTCGTGATCCCTTCGGCATCGCCCCGATGCTTCCCCAATCATTGGCATTCCTCGCCCCCGGGCCGGTGGCAGCCCTGCCCACCCTGCCGGCGGCACAGTCGACCGAGTCGGAGCCTGCCCAGGCAGAGCCGGCTGCGACCGAGCTGGCCGCGGAGCCGACCGGAGAGCCATTAGCGCCGGGCGACGACCTTGCCACCGGCATGATCGACAACGGCTCCGACCCGGTCCTGGCGGCGATGCCCCCTGCCGATCCGGTGCTCGATGTCCCGACGATCGAGCCCGATGCCGACCCCCTCCTCGCCATGCTCGAGCCCTCGGCTCCACCGCTGCCGGCGGCCGCGGTCGAGCCGCCGGCAGCGCCTCCCGTCGAGCCGCTCGATCTGACGGCCGTGGACGAGGCCGCCGCCGCCGCCGTCGCGATCACCGCCGAGATCGCGGCGTTCGACGATCTTGCCGCCCCCGGCCATCGCCGGGAACTGGCCGCCTGGTATCGTTCCCTGGCCGCCTACGCCGACTCCCTCGCGGCGCTCGATCGCACGGCCGCTGAAAACGGCCGTGGGCTCGAGGAGGCCGCGGCCACTTTGGCGGTGGTTCCTCAGGCGATCGCGGAACACCCCGAGCTCCACCCCACCATTGCCAGGCTCGCCCGCGACTGGCTCGGCTACGCCCGGCGGACGAGCGACGGGCTGATCGTGGCCGGGCGATTCCAGGGCTGCCGGCAGCTCGGCCCCTGGTGGCGGTCCGAACTGCTGGTGGGTGACACGGAAGGGCGGCCCGACCAGTTGCTCGTGGTGATGACCCGCTCCGAGCCCGCGGCGGAAGCAGATGACCTGATCCTGGTCACGGGGCTGGCCCTCGACGACGACGTGGTCTGGGCCGCCGATCTGCGGCGGGCCGATCCTGCCGCGGTCGAGTCCGGTCTGTGACGGCTCCGGCCCCCGGCTCAGCTGCAGGCTCCGAATCGGCGGCGGCCATTGCGGCGGCCGTGCGGTCGGGCCGGCGGTCTGCCGGCGACATCCTCGCCTCCGTCCGGCTGCGACATGCCGCGGTCCACTCCCACGTGCGGGCGCTCGTCCAGCCGCGGTTTGAAGCGGCCGCAGATGAGGCTGCGTCGGTCGACGGCCCGCTCGCCGGTGTGCCGGTCAGCGTAAAGGAGTGTTTCCCGGTGCGCGGGCTCGACACCACCCTCGGCATCCCGGCCCGTGCCGGCCGCGTCGACGAGGCCGACGCCGCGATCGTGGCGCAGCTTCGAGCTGCGGGAGCCATCGTCATCGGCAAGTCGAATGTGCCACAGGCGATGTATCTGCATGAGACCGACAATCCCGTCTGGGGCCGCACGAACCACCCCGACGCCCCCACCCGCGGCCCCGGCGGCTCGAGCGGCGGGGATGCGGCGCTCGTGGCTGCGGGCGTGGTGCCCCTGGCCGTGGGCAATGACCTCGCCGGCAGCCTGCGGCAGCCGGCTCATGCCTGCGGGATCGCCGCGATCATGCCCCGCTCCGCGGCCCTCGGCAGCGGTGGTGCCTGCGACACGCTTCCCCAGCTCCGCGGCATGCGGTCCCGGGCCGGGTTCCTCGCCCGCGAAGTGGCCGACCTGGAACTCGCGGTCAGCTCGCTCTGCCCCATGGCAGCCCCGCCGGCCACGGTGCCGCGTCGCATCGGCTGGTGGGACTCGACCGGTCCGATCCCTCCGTCGCCGGCGATCCGGCGGGGGGTGGCCGAGGCCGTGGGGGCGGTTCGCGCCGCCGGAGTCGCCGTCGAGCAGTTCGACCCCGGCCTCGCCGAAGAGGCCGCCTGGCTGCATCTGGCGATCCTGTCCGCCGACGGTGGTGGCGACATTCGCAGGCTCATGGAAGGCTCCCGCCCGATTCCGCAGGTTGCCCGCCTGCTCGGCCTCGCCGGCCTCCCGCGCCGCTGGCGGCCGTTCGTCGCCGCCGTGGCCCGCGGCTGTGGCCGCGGCATCGAGGCGCGGGGGCTGCTCGCCACCGGTCCGCGCTCCGCCCCTGAAGTCACGGAACTCCTCGCTGCCCGCGATCGGTTGGCCTCCCGGTTTGCAGCCCAGACCGCGGGCTGCGATGCGATCATATGCCCGGTGTCGGCCCTCCCGGCCCTCCGGCACGGTACCGCGGCCCGCCTTGTGCTGGCGGCCGCTCCCTGTCTGCTGGCGAATCTCCTTGATCTGGCCGCCGGCGCCGTACCGGTCACGCGGGTCGCGGCGGCCGAGGAGACGGCCCGCCCCTGGTCGCTCGACCCGGTGCTCCGAGCCGCTGCCGCGACCGACCGGGGCAGCGCCGGCCTGCCCGTGGGCGTGCAGGTGATCGCAGCCCCTGGCAGTAGCGAGGCGACCGTGCTGACGACCATGCGGCTCATCGAAGCCGGGCGGCTCGCGTGACGTGAGCGACGTCGACTGGCCCAACCCGCCGGGTCGGGGCCCAGCTTGGCCGAGTTGCGTCAGGGCGGCCACAGAGACGACCCGTGGCCGCAGGCTTGCAGCCTGCGGTCTTTGCCTTCTACGACACTGGCGGCTGGCTGGTCGTGCGCATCGAAAACGGCGTCGACTGGCCCAACCCGCCGGGTCTGGGCTCAGCTTGGCCGAGTTGCGTCAGGGCGGCCACCGAGACGACCCGTGGCCGCAGGCTTGCAGCCTGCGGTCTTTGCCTTCTACGCCACTGGCGGCTCGCTGGTCGTGCGCATCGAAAACGGCGTCGACTGGCCCAACCCGCCGGGTCGGGGCACGTGCTCGCCGCCGGCGGATTCTGACGTCGCAGGCTCAACTGGTGTGGTGGGTCAACTCGGGCAGTCAGAATGCACCGGCGGCTGCGCGCGACCCCGATCCCGGCTCGCTCCGCGAGTGGAGGCGTGGTGCGTGGTGCGTGGTGCGTGGTGCGTGGTGCGTCCGCGGCTCGTCCGCTATGCCGGGAGCGTTGGCTTCAGCTGCCGAGGTGCGGGGCGATCGAGGCGGGCATGCGAGCGACGGGCAGCACCTCGCAGGCCGCGCCGGCCTCGATCGCAGCCTTCGGCATGCTCCAGACGATGCTCGTCGGTTCGTCTTGAGCGATCGTGTGCCAGCCCTTCCTTCGCAGGGCGAGCAGGCCGCGGGCGCCGTCCTTGCCCATGCCGGTCAGCAGCACGGCCACGCCCGAGCGGGGCCAGTGACTGGCCACGCTCTCGAAGAAGACGTCCACGCTCGGCCGGAAGAAGACCTCCCGCGGCTCGGCCTGGTACTGGAGCGTGCCGTCCCGCGTGAGCACCATGTGGTCGTTGGTGCCGGCCACGAGCACGTCGCCGAACAGCGGCCGGTCGCCATGTTCGGCCACCCGAACCGAGCGGCCGGTGCGGTCGGCCAGCCACTTGGCCAGCCCCGGCGCGAAGGCCACGTCGACGTGCTGGATCACGACCACCGCGACGTTCCAGTCGGGAGGCAGGGGCTGGAGCAGGTCGGCGAGCGCCTTGGGGCCGCCGGTCGAGGCGCCCACCACGAGCAGCCGCGGGGGCACGGCCGCGGCCGCGGCCCGTTGCGGCCGCGGCGTCGGCGATGAGGCGGCCACGATCTTCGCGATCGTGTTGATCTTGTCCGCCAGGGCGGCCGCCCCGCTCACTTCGCCCCCCGGGCCCAGGATCGGCGTGTCGACCGCGTCGAGCGCGCCGTAGCCCATCGCGTCGTAGACGAGCGAAATGTTGCCGCTGACGGTGGCTGTCACGACCAGGATGGCGCAGGGAGCCGTCGCCATGATTTGGCGGGTGGCCTCCGCCCCGTCAACATGGGGCATCAGCAGGTCCATCAGAATCAGGTCGGGCCGGTCGCGGCGGGCCAGGGCCACCGCCTCGACGCCGTCGGCGGCGGTCCAGCAGACCTGATGGTCGGGCAGGCTCTCCACGACCCGGCGAAGGGCCTCCGCCGCCGCCCGCATGTCGTTGACGATCGCGATTCGCATGCCGCTCAAGCCTCGCCGATCAAATCGATGATCGTATCGACGAAGGTCTCGTCGTGGAAACTGCTCTTCGTCAAATACCGGTTCGCGCCGGCGTCGAGCCCGCGGAGTCGATCTTCCTCCCGGTCCTTGTAGGAGACGATCACGACGGGGATTTCCCGGCGGGCAGGGTCGGCCTTCACGAGCGAGACCAGGCCGATGCCGTCCATTCGCGGCATGTCGACGTCGGTCACGATCAGGTCGTAGGGAGTGCCCCGCACCGCGTTCCAGCCGTCCATCCCGTCCACCGCCACATCCACGGCGAAGCCCCGCGATTGGAGCAGTTGCCGCTCGAGTTCCCGCACGGTGATCGAGTCGTCCACCACGAGGATCCGCTTCCGCGGCCGAGTCTCCTCCGCGAGCTTCTCGAACTCCACCCGGGAAAGCCGTCGGCCCATCAGCACGTTGTCGATGCTGCGGACCAGATCCTCGACGTCGACGATCAGAACCGGATCGCCGTTCTCGAGGAGTGAGGCGCTGTTGATGTCGGGCAGCTTGCCGAGCCGGGGGTCGAGCGGCCGCACCTCCAGATCCCGTTCGCCGAGGAAGGCATCGACGATCATCCCAAACTGCTGCCCCCGGTCGCTGATCACCACCACCGGCATCGGCTCCTCGGGCGTGGTGCCGTCGAGGTCGAGGATCTGGGCCGCCAGGACGAGCCCGATGGCGGTGCCGTCGCGGTCGAAGTATTGCCGGCCCTCGACCGTGCGGATCGCGGTCTGCGGCACATGGAGAATGTGGTCGATCCGGGTGAGAGGAAAGGCATACGGCTCGCCGGCGATCTCGACGAGCAGCGCCCGGATCACCGACATCGTGATCGGGAGCTGGAGCGTGAACACGGTCTGCCGGCCCGGCTGGGCCGCCACCCGGACGCTGCCGCCGACCGCCTTGACCATGCTCTGCACCACGTCGAGCCCGACGCCCCGGCCGGAGATCTCGGTGACCGACTCCTTGGTGGAAAAACCAGGCAGGAACAGGAACTCGAGCAGTTCGAGCTCGCTGAGCTGATCGGCCACGGCCGGGGCCACGAGCCCCCGCGCGATGGCCCGCCCGCGAACCTGCTCCACGTCGATGCCCCGACCGTCATCCGTGAGCGTGATGTGGAGCATCCCGGCCCGGTGGCGGGCCTCGAGCCGGATCGTGCCCAGCGGCGGCTTGCCGGCGGCCTCCCTGACCGCGGGGGCTTCGATGCCGTGGTCGATCGCGTTGCGGATCAGGTGGGAGAGGGGAGCCTCGAGCTTGTCGAGGATGTCGCGATCGACCCCCGTCTGGTCGCCGATCACGGTGAGCTGCACCTGCTTGCCGAGGCTGCGGGCCAGATCCCGGACGAGCCGGGGAAAGCCGCGGATCCCGTCGGCCAGCGGCCGCATCCGGCTCACGATCACCTCGTGGTGCAGCCGGTTGGAGAGGTCTTCGTTGCGGCGGGCGAAGCTCTCGAAGTCATCGGCATGCCGCGACAGGCTCGCCAGGCTGGCGTCAGCCCGTTCGCGGATCCCTGCCACGATCGCCGCCAGCTTGGCCACCGGAGTGGGCTCGCCGCTCTTGAGCTTCTCGTCGAGGGCGGCCAGAGCGTCGCAGAGATCGACCTCCGCCGACCTCAGCTGCAGGAGCCCGTCGACGAAGGGCCGCATCTGCCTCGTCTCCACGAGCGCCTCGCCGGCGAGGCCCACCAGCCGGGTCAGGCTTTCGGCCGAGACCCGCACCACCCGGTCGCCGGGATCGCCGCCTGGGGGCCTGGCCCGCGCTGGCTCGGCTGGCGGCGGAGCGGGCGGTTCCTCCGGAAGCGGAGGGGTTCCACTGCCGGCCGCCGGTGGCGGAGACGGGCCGGTCGTGGGCGGGTGAGCCGCTGACGGGGCCGGGGCCGCGGGTTCCGTTACGTTGGTCGGGCCAGCTTCAGTCGGCGCGGGCTCGGCGGCCGGTGGAACGGGCCGACCGGCGGCGATCGCTTCCAGCCGCCCCACGAGATCGCCGGCCCGATCGACCCAGGGGCCTGTCGCAGCCGTCGCGGTGTCGTCGGCCCCGATCGATCCGAGGAAGTCGGTCGCCGCCAGGAGCACATCGGCATGCTCGGGCAGCACCCGCAGGCTGCCCTTGCCAGCCAGCACGAACACATCTTCGAGCGCATGGGCCACCTGCACGGCCGGCTCGAGGCCCACGATCCGGGCGGCTCCCTTGAGCGAATGGGCCGCCCGCATCATCGCCTCGACCGTCTTCGGCGACTTGTCGAGCTCCTCGATCGCCAGCACGCCCTCCGAGAGCACGGCTGTCTGGCTCTCCGCCTCCAGGCGGAACAGCTCAAGCATCGAGAAACCGCTCAGGTCATCTGCCATGGCCGCCTCCGCTCACGATGCCACCGCCTGCCGCAACGCCTCGAACAGCCGCGGCTCGTCGAGCACCGCGACGGTTCTGCCCTGCCAATCGAACAGCGCCGCCGAACAGCGGGCAGCCGATTGGCTCACGGTGGCGGGCACCGCCCGCAGGGCCGAACGGTGCACGCGATGCACCCCGGCCACGTCGTCGGCCCCGATCACCCACAGGTCGGCGGTTCGCTCCTCCCGCCGCTCGAGCACGAGCAGCCGCGGGGGCGATTCACCCGGCTCGTCGGCTCCGGGCGAGGCCGCCGGCTGCCCCGGGCTGCCCGCCAGCCCCAGGATCGCGTGGAGCGACACGCAGAGCCGCAGCTGCCCGCGGATGTTCACGAGCCCCGCCAGCGGCGTGCCGCGGCGATGGGGCAGGGCGTGGAGCCGGCGGACCGGCGTCACCTCCACGAGCACCTGGGCAGGCAGCGCCAGCCATTCCTTGCCGATGCGAAACACGAGAAAACTGACGGAGTCGGCCTCGATGGCCGTCTCCGGCTCCTCGAGGATTTCCCGCCAGGCTTCGAGATAGCCCTCGGGTGCCGAACGGTCGAAGAAGGAGCGGGCCGCCTCCGCCAGCACCGGGCAGTTGCGGCAGTGGATGAACTGCTCGAGTTCCGGGCAGGTCCGATCGCCCGACACGCCGATCACCCGCCAGCATTCCGGCATCGGCTGCGACACCGCCGCGTTGGGCGGAGGGGGAAGAATCGTCATGAGGCCCGTTCCTTTCTCGCCAGGGCGCGGGCCGCCGACTGGCGATACTTCTCGGCCATCGCGGCGTCACCCCGCCGGCGGGCCACGAGGGCCAGGGCGAGCAGCGCCTCTTCATGGTCGGCGTCGAGGTAGAGGGTCTTGTGAAAGCAGCCCTCGGCCCGGTCGAGGTCGTCTGCCGATTGGTGGAGCATTCCCATCAGGAAGAAGAGCTCGGGCGCGGGGGCGAGCTGGGCGCGGCTCCGTTCGCAGACCTCGAGGGCTTCCGCAAACCGGCCCGCGTTGGCCAGCCGACCGGCTTCCGAGAGCACGGCCTCGAGGTCGGCCGCCGCGGAAAACGCCGGCCGCGATGGTCGGGCCGCCGGCCCGGTGGTCGATGGCGGGCCGCCTGGCGAGGGTGCCGCGGGCCGACCCGCCGGCTCCTTCCGTTCCGGCAGGTCCCGCACCAGCAGCGGAGGTTGCGGCACGTGCACGCCCCGGCGGAGCGCGAAGACGGAGGCCGTTCCCGCCGGAATCCAGTCGCCCTTCATGATCGGCGGTTCGGCCGCGCCGAGCAGCAGCATTCCGTCGGGCAGGAGCAGCCGCTCGATCTGCCGTTCGACCCGGCGGCGGGCCTCGTTGGTCAAGTAGATCAGAAGGTTGCGGCAGAAGATCACATCGTAGGGACCACGGCCGACGGGGAATCCGGGATCGAGGATGTTGGCCCACTCGAACCGCACGCAGTCCCGCACCCGGGGAGTGAGCACGGCGTGGCCGCGGTCGGCCGTGAAGAACCGATCGCGGAACGAGAGATCGGCGTTGCGGAAGGCGTTGGGGGAGTAGCGGCCGGCGGCGGCCCGGGCCAGCGCCCGCCGGCTGATGTCGATCGCCTCGATGGCGAATCTGTCGGGAGGCAGGCCGGCGTCGAGCAGCGCCATGGCGACCGAATAGGGCTCCTCGCCCGCCGCGGCCGGTGCACACAGGATTCGCACGGGGGGGCGGCCGGGCAGCATCGCCCGCGTCACGGCGAAGTCGGCCACGAACTCGAACACCTGCCGGTCGCGAAAGAACCAGCTCTCCGCGACGACCACTTCTTCGACGAGGAGATCCCGCTGGGAGGCGTCGCTTCGAATCCGGTCGACGAACGCGGCCAGGTCGGCGGATCCTGTTGCCTGCATCCGTTCCCGCACCGCCCGCTCGATCGCGGCGGAGCCGACCGTGGCCGCATCGAGCCCGATCCAGTCGCGGAGCACGGCCTCGACGTCGCTGATCCCGCCGCCGGCGTTCATGCGGATTCCTCCGGCGTGGTGGCCGCAGCGGGAAAGAGCCCGGCGAGCAGGTCAGCGGGCAGGAGTCGGGTGACGTCGATCACCTGCACGGTGCCTCCCCCAAGCCGCATCAGCCCGCCGAGGTAGGCCGCGTCGGGGAGCTGCAACGGGGGCAGGGAGGCCTCGGCCTCCTCGGTTCCCCGGATGCCGATCACGTTTTCTGCGACCAGGCCGAGCCGCACCGGCGGGCTGTCGCCGCGGCCCGCAGGGCGAAACTCCACCACGATTACCCTGGTGCTGAGCCGAGGGGCCGGCGGCCCGGCACCGAGCCGGCGGCTGAGGTCCACCAGGGGCACGAGGTCGCCGCGGTAGGTGAAGATGCCCGACAGGTAGTCGGGCACCTGCGGGATCGGCCGGGCCGGCACGAGCGGGAGCACCTCGGTCACCAGCCGGGCCTCGATGGCGTAGGGCTCGCCGGCGATGCTGAAGGTCAGAAGTTGCATGCGGGTCGGTCGGGGCGACATCCCGCCGCGGGGGCCGCGGCGTCAGATGGTGAACCGCGACACCTCCTCCTTGAGGTCGCCGACCGCCTCCCGGAGGTGGACCGTGGCCGAGTTGAAGTCGTCGAGGGCGCCGGCTGTCCGCGAGGCGCCGTCGGCGAGGCGGACCATCGCCTCCCGGATCTGGTCGGCGCCCTGCGACTGGGCCCGCATGCCTTCGGTCACCTGGCCGAACCGGCCGGAGATGCCCTGCACCGCTTCGATGATACCTCCGAGCTTGCCGGAGACCGCGCCGATTTCGTGGACGCCCGCCCGGACCTGCTCGGCGAACTTGTCCATCTCCATCACGCCGGCCGAGACGGCATACTGCATTTCCTTGACCATCCGCTCGATGTCGAGCGAGGCCACGGCGGTCTGGTCGGCCAGCCGGCGGATTTCCCGGGCCACCACCAGGAAGCCGAGGCCGTATTCTCCCGCCTTCTCCGCCTCGATCGCGGCGTTGATCGAGAGCAGGTTGGTCTGGTCGGCCACCTTCGTGATCGTGGTGACGGCGAGGTTGATGTTGGCGGCCCGCTCGCTGATCGTCGCCAGTTTCGCCCCGAAGGACGAGGTGCTTTCGGCCAGGGTTCGCATCGTGCCGTCCATGCCGGCGAGGTCGGCCCGGCCCTCGGACGCCATCGTGCCGGTGCGGCCGGCCATGTCGTTGACCTCGGTCATCGTTCGTACCAGCTCCTGGCTGGTGACCGAGATCTGCTTGACGGCGGCAACCGCCTGGCTCGTGGAGGCGCCGTAGTCGGCCATCACCTGCTGCTGCTCGCTGGCGGTCGCCTGGATCGCCGTGGCCGTGCCCATCAGCGCCACCGACGAGTGCTGGATTCGGCCGATCAGCCCGCGGAGATCGCTGGTCATCGTCTGGATGGCGGCCAGGAGCGCCCCGGTCTCGTCGTCGTTGGTCACGTCCACCGCGGCCCGCAGGTCGCCCCCGGCCACCTGGCGGGCCACGGCCATCGCCGTGCGGATCGGCCCGGAGATGGTCCGGGCCACGATCAGGGCGGCCAGGGTGACCCCGATGATCGTCGCCAGGGAGAGCGCGATGATCGCCGACCGCTGGAAGCGGACCAGGCCGTAGGCCTCGGCGGCATCCTGTTTAACGGCCAGGCCCCAGCGGAAGCTGGGCAGGTAGCACCAGGCGGCGACCACTTCCTGGCCGCGGTAGTCTCGCAGGGTGCCGAAGCCTCGGGTGCCGCTGGCGGCCTGCTGAATGCCCGCCGCCTGGTCGGTGCCGAGGGGGATGCGCAGCTGGAAGGCGGCGTCGGCGACATGCCGCAGCGGCGTCGTGACCAGCACCGAATCGCCCACGAGTTGTCCGGCCACCACCTCGCCGGTGTCGCCCAGCCCGCTGAAGTCGGAGAGCGCCTGCCAGATCCGTTCAGGCCCGAGCCCGAGGGCGAGCACTCCGGTCAGCCGGCCCTCGTCGAAGACCGGACAGGTGACGAAGGCGAGGGGCTTTCCCGCCGGCCCGTACTGTTGGAAGCCGCCGAGGTCCGACTGGAGCAGGGTCTTGGCCCGATCGAAGCCCACCGCCAGTTCCGAGGCGGCCAGGCCGCCGCTGCCAAGCAGGGTGCCCGGCGGAATCGAGTCGTCGAGGGAAAAGAGGATCCGTCCCTCGGTGTCGATCAGGAGCAATTGTTCGTAGCCGAAGGCCTTGGCCGCGTAGGTGAGGTAAGGGGTGACCGCCGCGGCCGCCGCATTCAGGCGGGCCCGGGGATCATCCTCGGCCTCGGCAGCCCGGGTGAGGTCGCTGACGGCGCGAACGAAGGTCGGGCCGCGGGCCAGCGCCGCGCCATCCCGCACCCGCTCGCCGGCGTAGGCCTCCAACTCGCCCGCCTTGCCTGCCGCCGTCTGCACGAGCGTGTCGCGGACCGACTTCTCGAGGGCCGAGGCGGCGATCCGGGCGGTGATCGCAGTCAGGATCGCGCAGGGAATCAGCGCGATCACGAGAAACCAGAACAGCAGCCGGCCGGCGATCGATCGCCGCATGCTCGTGTTGCGTCCCGCGGCGGGCAGGGAGGGGGCGGGTGTCATGGGCGGCGCTCCCCGGAGACGGCGGCCGTGGCGGGATTGGCCCACCGGCCGCCCCAACTGCGGTAGAGGTCGGCGACGAATTGCTCCCAGTCGGATCGCGACCGGGAAATCGGAAACGGCATCGGCCGAACCGCCGTGCGGCTGCTCCAGACAACGTCCACCTGGCCGTCGTCCCGGATTCGGCCGATGAACACGGGCCGCCAGGTGTGCTGGGTTTCAGGGTCGACGGCGATGATGCCCTCGGGCGCGTCGAGGCTCTGGTGCCGGAGCGCCGCCCGCACCTGCCGAACGTCGGCCGTCTCCGCCTCCCGGACAGCCTGGGCCCAGAGCTGCACGCTGTTGTAGGCCGCCACCATCACGTCGGAGATCGTGCGGTCTTGGCCGTAGCGGCCCTGGAATTCCTTGATGAAGGCCTTGTTTTCGGCCCGGTCGAGGCTCTGGAAGTAATTCCAGGCGGCATAGTGCCCCGCCATCTCCGCGGCGGCCGGGCCCCGCAATTCGTTCTCACCGATGGCGAAGGTCACCATCGGTGTCGTTTCGGGCTCGAGCCCGGCCGCCCGCACGGCGCGGGCGAAGGGGATGGCGGAGTCGCCGGTGACGCTGCAGAGAATCACATCGGGCCGGGCGGCGGCGATCGCCCGGGCCACCGCCGTGGAATCGGTAGAGCCGAAGGGCACATACGCCTCGCCGACCAGTTCGGCACCGAGGCCGGTCAGGTGGTCCTTGATGATCGCGTTGACGCAGTGCGGCCAGATGTAGTCCGAGCCGACCAGGAAAAACCGCCGTGCCCGCAGCGTGTCGTGGCACCACTGCACCGCCGGGGTGATCTGCTGGTTGGGCGCGGCGCCGGTGTAGACGATGTTCGGTGACTGCTCGAGCCCCTCGTAGGCCATTGGATAGATCAGCAGATGGTCGTGGGCTTCGACGACCGGGAGCACGCCCTTGCGGCAGGCGCTCGTCCAGCAGCCCACGATCACGTCGGCCCGCTGCTCTTGGATCAGCCATTCCGCCTGCCGGGCGAAGGTCGGCCAGTCTGACCCGCCGTCGGCGATCACCCACCGCACCGGCCGGCCGAGCAGTCCGCCCGCCCGGTTGATCTCCTCGAGGGCCAACACCTCCGCGTCGATCATCGACCGTTCGCTGACGGCCATCGGGCCGGTCTGAGAATGGAGGATCCCCACCACGATTGGCCGCTGGTCGGCCAGGTAGCGGGCCAGGAACGGCCAGCCGATGCCGCCGATCAACGCCGCGGCGGCGGCAGCCAGCCACCACGGCCAAAGGTTCCTGCGCCGGGAGGAGCCGGGCAGCAGGAGATCGGTCGACGGGGTGTCTGAGGAGGGCATGAGTGGAAGACGAGGCACAAGGGGGGAGCGGCCGCGGCCACTGAGGCATCCTGCAATCTTTGTCCATCTTTCCGGACCAGGCGACCGGCCGGAGCCAAAAAACCGGCGAACTCCAGGAAAACCGCAGGGTCGCCCCGCCTACCGGCCACATTTCCGGCTCATTCGATACGATCAGACCGGCAAAAGGATCGGCGAGCGGCCCGTGAATTGTGGCTGGCCGGGTGGTGGCAGGCCGGTCGGGGATTCGGTATTCTCTTGGTGAGAGCGATCGCCGCCATTGGCAGCCAGGAGCATGGCCTGGCTGGGGGTGGTCTGCCCGGAGTGGAATTCGTTTGTAGTGACAGGCGTCGTCTCAGGCGACACGCAGAGGGAGAACCGGCCCATGATTCCGACTTCGGAGCCGTCCGTGCAGGGAAGCAACGCCAATGCGGCGGTGGAGCGGATCGTCGGGATTTCAGCCTGGGCCGACCAGGTGCGGCGATCGATCGAACTCGTCGCAGCCCATCAGTCCAGCGTTCTGATCATGGGGCCCAGCGGCACCGGCAAGGAGCTGATTGCCCGGGCCATCCATTCGTGCAGCACCCGCTCGAAGAAGCCGTTCATCCCCGTCGATTGTGCCGTGACCACGGGCACCCTCTTCGCCAGCCACATGTTCGGTCATGTGAAGGGATCGTTCACCGGTGCCACAGCGTCGACGCTCGGCTGTTTCCGGGCAGCCGATGCCGGCACGATCTTCCTCGACGAGATCGGGGAGATGGAGTTGGAACTCCAGGCGAAGCTGCTCCGAGTGCTCCAGCAGCGGGTGGTGGTGCCGGTGGGCAGCCACGAAGAGGTGTCGGTCGATGTCCGCGTGCTGGCGGCCACGAACCGCGATCTGGCCGTCGAGGTCAACGAGGGCCGGTTCCGTGAGGATCTCTTCTACCGGCTCAACGTGGTGGCGATCCGCACAATTCCCCTGCGTGAGCGTCCAGAAGACGTGCCGATCCTCGCCCAGCGATACCTCGCCGAGTTGTCGGCCCGCCACGGAATGCCGATGTGTGCCCTCGCTCCCGAGGCGGTCGAGGTGCTCCAGCAGTACCCTTGGCCTGGCAACGTCCGAGAACTGGAAAACGTCCTCGAACGGGCCGTGATGTTCTCGTCTGGCGATCGGATCGATTCCGATTCGCTGAGTGGACTCATCTCGGGGGCCCAGGGGAACGCCCCATCGGCGGGCGCGGCCGCAAGCCTGGGCCAGATGGCGATGGCCGCCAGCCGAGGAATCGTGGCGCCCACGCCCCTCCCTGGCGTGTTTCGGGTTGAGCCCAAGATGTCTCCGGCGGCGCCTCCGATGGGCGAGGTGCTGACCGAGGGCGATTCCTGGCCGACTCTTGCCGACGTTGAGCGGATGCACCTCGAGAAGACGCTGGCGGCGACCATGCAAAACAAGTCGCTTGCGGCCAAGATGCTCGGCGTCGATCGCTCGGTGCTACGTCGAAAGCTCCAGCGGTACGGCCTCGACGACGGCACCTGACCTCCGTCAGGGGGCGTGTGGCCGGTGTTTCGTCGGCGTCGGCGTTCAGCCCGCCTTGGCGTGGATGGGAGCGGCAGCGTCTTCGTCGGGAACCCTGAGCCGAAGCGTGGGCGTGGGCGG
>JBJOHE010000241.1:0-4061 GCA_046047895.1 Planctomycetota bacterium
CGGTGAGCCGCAGTTCTTCCCAGACGGCCTCGTGGCTCACTCCGGAGGTGCTGTTGAAGTTCTTCGTGCCGGCCGTCACATGCAGCCGTGCCACTTCCCGGCCATTGATCCAGACGACCGCTCCGTCGTCGAGGTAGGTCCGCAGCAGGAGCGATTCGGGCAGGCCGCCGGCAATGGTGAAGCTGGTCCGCGCGTAGAAGCTCGGGTAGCGGTTCTGCATGTCGGCAAGCACGGTGGCGTCGTCGCCGTCGCCGTAGCCGATCGGAGCCCGGGCCGCTTCCCAGGCGACCGGGTCGTTGCCGGCCGCGAAGGCCGGCTGCCGCCAGTCGAGCGCTGGATTGGTGCCGCTGGTAGGAGGATTGGCGGTGATCCCCTTGCGGATCTGCCACTCAGCCGCCTGGGGCACGAGCACGCTCCCTGCGGCCAGCCCGCCGGTCAGCCCCGACGACCGCCAGCTGCCGGCGAGATCGTTGTCGAGCTGCGGGCTGATCAGTTCGACGGAGCTTCCAAATTCGCCACTCGTGGGCCAGGGCCAGCCGAGCTGGTAGGAGACGGTGTCGACGAGGCCGCCGCTGGCGTCGACGAGTTCGATCGTCTCCCCTTCGTTGCTCAGCTTGTCGCCCAGTTCCCAGATGCCGAACGGCGCGAAGCCGAACCGGGCCTGGAAGTGATCGGCCGACTGGGCGACGACGAGATAGCCGCCGGCCGGAATCGCCGCCCCGACTGGAAACGTGTAGTCCACGCCCCTGTCGAGCCGCCAGCCGGAGAGGTCGGCCCGTTCGCCGCCGCTGTTGTGGAGTTCGATGAACTCACTCAACTCCAAAGGATCGCCCGAGTCGTAGTGAAACTCGTTGATCACGATCGCCAGGAGCCGGCGATCCTCCAGCCGCTCCGGGCCGGTTACCCTGGCGCCGCCCTGCCGCCGCCGGGCGGGTCTTCCTGATCGCTGCATTGATGCGGAACCCCCCTCGAAGGCCGCGGGGGTTTCCCGCCTCACACAATCCTAACAACGGGCTCGCGGAAGTCGCCAGTTGGGCGTTCCGGGCTGCGGCCGCGGGATCGGGCGGCCTTACCGCACGGGCGGCAGGTCCTGAGGGCGTTCGTCGGCAACGGCGGGCCGGTCTCTGGCCGGGCCGCCCTTGGGGGAGAGGGCGGCGAACACCTTCGGTGCCCGAAGATCGACCTGGCCGGCCACGGCCCGGCTGTCGGCCTGCTCGGCCGCTTTTCGCCTCCGCCACGGAGAAGGAATGCCGTCGCCTGCCAACTCCAGCTGCTCGTGGATGTCGCCGTCTTGGAACGGGCCGGCGCCCATCAGCCAGCGGTCGCGGGTGTTGCTGGCCACATGCTGCATCCCGCTCTGCCAGAGCGGCCGGCCGCTGGCCCTGTCGTAGGCGAACAGGTTGACCTTCGCCACCGCCCGCTGCTCCGTTCGTTTGGCAGCCGCGATCTCCGGCAGGGCCGTGCCGTTGCCCATCACCTCGACGTTCGTGGCTGGGATGCCGATCAGGAGGTCGGTGCGATCGGTACCCAGCGCGCCTGCCCGGGCTTCCATCACGACGTCAGCCGCATCCTTGCTGGCCGCCAGCCGACAGCCGGACGCGAGGAGCTGGTGGCGGAGCGTGCTGGTGAGATACTTCGCGTCGGTCACGTCATCCATGAACGAGGTGTCGAGAAACACCGAGTATCCCGCGAGGGGCCGCATGTCGATCGCCGTGACGGCCCGCTCGACAGCGTCGGAGACGAGCATCTGTTCTGTGGCCGTCCGTTTGGAGTCGCTCCAGCGGGTCGAGCCGCAGCCGACCGCGCAGACCGCGGCCACCGCCATCAGGAGGGCGGGCGGCGAGCGGCGACAAAATGCAGTGATTGAGGACATCGACGCGGGGCTTGTACCAGGCGACGGGGCGTTCCGCCAACGGCGGCCGAGGGCTCCGAATCCCGATCGGCGTGGGGCAACGAGAGGGACAATCAGGCAGACTGCGAAGGTGAGGCAGGGGCGGTGAGGGGCGAGCGGCTGCGTCGCCCGGTAACGGTTGGAGCCCGATATCCGCCGCGACGTGGAGTCCCCCGACTCGCGTCGGGGGCTTTTATTGGCTCTCTTGGCACGTCAGCCCGAAATACTCGTGGATGAAGGCCTTGCGGTCGCCGTCGTGTTGGGCGAGTCGCACCAGCGCGAGCAGTTTCTCGCGGTCGCGGCGGAGTTTGGTGGCGAGGGCATCGGCGTCAGTCAAGGCCGTGGGCAGCTCGCTCGTCACGGTGATGCGGACTCGCTCCTCCTCCCGCCAGTCGCCTTCGATCACTCCATGCCGCTCGAGCATCGCGAGGGCCGTTTCCAGCCGCCGGTCGTGTCGGCCGCGGGCGTGGAGCCGATCCCGCAGCCAGGGGAGCCCGAAGGCCGCCACCTGCTCGGGCTGATCGGAGAGGAGATCGTAGACCTGTCGGTAGATGGCCGGCTCCGGATTGCTCCATGCGATGAACTCCATCTGGGTGAGGAGATCCCGCTGGTCGTAGAGCAGAAGGCAGTCGGCCGCCAGGCCGTCCCGCCCGGCGCGGCCGATTTCCTGATACCACGACTCCATCGAGCCCGGCACCTCCGCGTGGATCACGAACCGGATGTCGTCCTTGTCGATGCCCATCCCGAAGGCGTTCGTGGCCAGCACGAGTTCTCCCGAGCCGGCCATGAATTCGGCCTGAACGCGCCGCCTGGTGTCGCGGTCGAGGTCGCCGTGATAGACGCGATGCCGAATGCCCCGCTGTCGCAGGAGCCCGCTGAAGTGATCGAGTGTGCGGATCAGGGTGAAGTAGACGATCCCGCTGCCAGCGGCCCCGGGGCCAAGGTGCCGCTCGACGAGGTCGAGGATTCCGGCCAGCTTGTCGTCATCGCTCCAGACCTTGGTCACGGCGAGCCGAAGGTTCGGCCGGTCGATGCCCTCGTGGAAGACCTTCACGTCAGCGGCCGCGAGCCCGAGCTGCCGGACGATGTCGTGCTGCACATCGGGCGTGGCCGTGGCCGTGAGTGCCACCGTGACCGGCCGGCCCAGCCGGCTGCGGATCTCGGCCAGCCGGGTGTAGTCGGGCCGGAAGTCGTGGCCCCATTCGCTCACACAGTGAGCCTCGTCGACCGCCAGGAGCGGGACGCGGCGGCCGGCGATCGCCGCGAGAAACTCGGGCTTCCGGAATCGCTCGGGCGTGACGTAGAGCAGCGTGTATCGGCCCGCTGCCAGTTCCCGCTGCCGCGTTTCCCGTTCGTCGCGGGCGAGCGATGAATTGATGAAGGCGGCGTCGATGCCGCGGGCGGTGAGGGCATCGACCTGATCCTTCATCAGGGCCACGAGCGGCGAGAGCACGATCGTGAGCGGATGGTCGTCTGGCCGCTGCTGCCGGTGGATCATCGCCGGGATCTGGTAGCAGAGCGACTTTCCGCCGCCGGTCGGCATGATCACGAGCGCATGCTCGCCGGCCAGCAGCCGTTCGATCACCGGCAGCTGCGAGCCCCGAAAGGCGGCGTGGCCGAAGGATTCCGTGAGAATCTGGTGGGGCGTCATGGGCAAGGGCGGGCCCTGCCTCGGGCCCAAGCAGCCCACTCTACCCGGCCGACCCGGATCTGGGCCGCTGCACCGCGGCAGGCGGGGCATGCCCCGCGAGCAGTCGCACCACGTCCTCATCCTCCACCTGGGGAAACTCGCGGTAGAACTGCCCCACGGCGAGAAAGTCGGCCGGGGCTTCGAGGCAGACGAGCCGGTCGCAGAGCGGCTCGATCACGGCCAGTCGCTCAGGGGAGCCGACCGGCACCGCCACCACTACTTCCCGCGCTCCTGCCGCCCGGGCGGTGTGGATCGCCGCGATCATCGTGGCACCCGTGGCGATGCCGTCATCGACGAGGATCACGGTGCGGCCCGCCAGCGGGGCCTGTGGGCGGACGGCGCGATACAGCTGCCGGCGGGACACTTCCCGTCATCGGGCCCCGAGTCGCCCGTGATGGCCGGCACTCTCAAAACGCGACGCGACGCTGGCATCTGTGATGCCAGCGACGCTTCTGAGTGAGCCAAGGAGAATCGAGACGG
>JBJOHE010000242.1:0-4637 GCA_046047895.1 Planctomycetota bacterium
TATCTCTCCCGAGGACGGCACAACGCCCAAGCAGATTATGGCCGGGCTGGCGGCCGGACAACCGGCCCCGCTTCGCCGCGGTGGATCCTGCCGAGGGCGGCGTAGAGATCAGGCTGACGGCAGGCGTCGAGCAGCCAGTGGGAGGCGAGGTAGGCGATCGAGATCTCGAGGAGGCAGTCGAAGGTGCCGGTGATCTCGACCGCCATGATGGTGGCCGTGAGCGGCGTGCGGAACAGGGCCCCGATGCTGGCCGCCATGCCGGCCACGAGGCAGACGGCGTGGAAGTCGGGCTCGATCGGCGTCACCCAGCGGGCGAAGGCGGCGGCGAAGCACTGGCCGGCCAGCACGCCGAACAGGAGCGCCGGAACGATCAGTCCGCCAGGAGCGCCGGTGGCATAGCTGCCGGCGGTCAGCAGGATTCGCACGGCGAGGGCGATGGCCGCCAGCCGCAATCCCATCTCGTCGGCGATCGCGGCGTGGAAGAGCTCATGGCCGATGCCGAGCACCTCGGGCCAGACGAAAAGCACGCCGCCGAGGAGGCAGCCCCAGGCCGCTGTGATCCCAATCGCCGTGGCATTGTGATGCCCGAGCCGATGAAACGCCCGGGCCAGCACGAGCAGCAGCGACTGAAACACCATCACCACGAGCCCCGTCCAGAGGCCGACGAGGATAAACGTGGGGAGTTCGTGCCAGTCACGAAACCCGCTCAGCGGCACCGGCAGTTCGAGCACCGGCCCGTGGAACACCCGGCAGGTCCAGTCGGCCACTGCGCAGACGAGGATCGTCTCGAAGCAGTTGCGGACCGTGAATGGCTGTCGCAGGAGCTCGAACGAGAAGACGACGCCCGAGAGCGGTGCATTGAAGGCGGCCGCCAGCCCGGCCGCCGCCCCGAGGCTCACCGCCCGCCGCTGGAAGAAGACGAGCTTCGGCCCGTGTCGCCGCAGCAGCACGGCCGTCATCGCCCCGATCTGCACGCTCGGCCCCTCGCGGCCCAGCGGCATCCCCGACGCCAGGCCGCAGAAGCCGGCCACGAACTTGACCCAGAGCACCCGAAAGGCCGGAATCCGGCCCGCCTTGCGGGGCGCCTCGAGCACGGCCGCGATTCCGCTCCCCTCCGCCTGCGGCGCCACATACCGCACGAGCGCGACGGACAGCCCGGCCAGCAGGCCGCAGGCGGCCACGACGGCGATCGTGGCAAGCACTCCGTGGCCCCGGGCGAGCAGGGCGAGGTCGGCCCGGGTCTCTTCGGCCAGATTCATCGCCTGGTGGAAGGCCACCGCAATCCCGCCGGCCAACACACCGATCAGAATGGTCCCGGCCTGGTGCCGGAGCGAGGCGAGCGACGACGAAACCTGCATGCGACGGAGTGTAACCGGATCGGGGCCGCCGCGGCACCGGGTTGTCTGATCCGGCACGCGGGGCCGATGATTGACGACCTATGAAAGCCCCCCTGCCCCGCGTCGTCATCGATCTCGAGAAGCTCCGGCACATCAACTGCGGCCTGGGGCGGTTCTCGCTCCATCTGGGCGAGGAACTGCTGGCGGTCGCTCCGGGTCGATTCGAGCCGGTCTTGCTGTTGCCCCAGGGATGCGAGCGGTATTTCCCCGGCGGGGGCTACGACACGATCCACATCGCACCCTGGAAGAAGGAGGCGGTGCGGCGGCTCTACCGGCCGTTGGCCAGGCCCTTCCTGCCGGCTCCCGGGATCGGGCTCTGGCACATGACCAACCAGATGTCGAAGTATCTGCCGCTCGATCCACGGATCCCGGTGTTGCTCACGATCCACGACCTCAACTTTCTTCACGAGGCCTGCCACGACGAACAGGTTGGAAAGATCGCCCGCAAACTGGCCGACATCCAGACCAAGATCGATCGGGCCGCGGCCGTGGTGACCGACTCCCAGTTCGTGGCCGACGACGTGGCCACCCATCTCGAACTCGGCGGCCGGCCGATTTCGGTGGTGCCGCTGGGGCTCTCCCCGCCGCCGGCCGCGGCGGCCGACCGGCCCGCCTGGCTGCCGGCGGGGCCATTCTTGTTGACGGTGGGGAACTGCCTGGCACACAAAAACTTCCATGTGCTGCTCGACCTGGTCGACCAGCTGCCCGACCGGCGGCTCGTGATCGCCGGCAAGAAGGCCACGCCCTACGGCGAGTTTCTTGGTCGGGAGGTGTCGCGGCGGCGGCTGGCCGGCCGGGTGGTGCTGCCGGGCGAGGTGAGCGACGCCGACCGACAGTGGCTCTACGAGAACTGCGAGGCATTTCTCTTTCCGTCGCTCACCGAGGGTTTCGGCTTCCCGGTGCTCGAGGCGATGCACGCCGGCTGCCCGGTCTTCATGGCGCGGACGACCTGCCTGCCGGAAATCGCCGGCGACCACGGCTTCTACCTCGACTCCTTCGATCCCGCGGCGATGGCGGCCGCGTTCACGGCCGGCATGGAGGCCTTCCGGGCGGATCCTGAGTTTGGCCCCCGGGCCCGGGCCCATGCCGCCACCTATTCCTGGGGCGCCACGGCCCGCGGTTATGCCCGGGTCTATGAGTCGCTTTTCGCCCAAAAACACGGCTGAAATGGCATTCCGCCCGGGGGGCCCGGCTGCTACCTTCCCCCCCTGTCCCGCCGGTGACCCAAGCCCTGCACGGATCGCAGTGCCCCCGGCCGGCCCGTTTATCGTGATTTGTCAGCAGGGAGGCCCCATGCAAAAGCGTGCGTTGATCACCGGTGTCACCGGCCAGGATGGCTCGTACCTCGCGGAACTCCTGATCGCGAAGGGCTACGACGTGCACGGGCTCCGCCGCCGTTCGAGCACCTTCGGCACCGAGCGGATCGAGCACCTGATCTTCGGTGACTCGCCCGCCCTCCACCTCCACTACGGCGACCTTTCCGACGGCAACGGTCTCGTCCGACTGATCCGCGAGATCCAGCCCCACGAGGTCTACAACCTCGCCGCCCAGAGCCACGTCCGCGTGAGCTTCGACCAGCCCGCCTACACCGCCGACGTCACGGCCGTGGGCACCCTCCGCCTGCTCGAGGCGATCCGCGACGTGCAGGACGACACCGGCGAGCAGATTCGCTTCTATCAGGCCTCGTCGTCGGAGATGTTCGGCAAGGTAGTGGAGACGCCCCAGAAGGAAACGACCCCCTTCTATCCCCGATCTCCTTACGGCGTGGCCAAGGTCTACGGCCACTGGATCACCGTCAACTACCGGGAGAGCTACGGGCTGCACGCCTCCTGCGGCATTCTCTTCAACCACGAGAGCCCCCGCCGCGGCGAGACCTTCGTGACGCGGAAGATCACCCGCGCAGCGGCCCGGATCAAACTCGGCCTCCAGGAGAAGCTCTACCTCGGCAACCTCGACGCCCAGCGAGACTGGGGCTTCGCCGGTGACTACGTCGAGGCGATGTGGCTGATGCTCCAGCAGGACGAGGCCGACGACTACGTGATCGCGATGAACGAGCTCTATTCTGTTCGCGACTTCTGTGAGCAGACCTTCTCACGGCTGGGAATGAACTACCAGGATCACGTCGAGATCGATCCGCGGTATTACCGGCCCGCCGAGGTCGACCTGCTGCTCGGTGACTCGACGAAGGCCCGCACCCGGCTCGGCTGGCAGCCGCGGACGAGCTTCGCGGAACTCGTCGACATGATGGTCGAGGGCGACCTGGAACTGGCCCGCCAGGAGGCGGTGATCAAGGGACTGCCGGCGCGAAAGGCGGCCTAGGTTCGGGCTTGAGACTCGATCGCGGTTGCAGGGAGGCACCGGCGGCATGAAGGCACTGGCAAGAAAACTGAGGAAGTGGCTCGGGCCGCAGCCGGTGCCGCTGCCGGGCACGCCCCCGGTGCATCCGCATCGGCTCCGGCGAGATCATCCCGAACTTCATCTCCGCGGCCCCCGGCGGGACGATTCCCGCCGGCTCGTCAGCCAGCTCTGCCGGCATCAGACGCTCGATTCGGCCACCTTCCGCCATTGGGCGGCCGAACTCGGCGAGCCCTGGCGGCCCCACCGCAAGCTCTGGGAGCTCGGCTTCATCTGCCAGGCGCTCGAGGAGCGCGGCATGCTCCGGCCCGGCCGACGGGGCCTCGGCTTCGCGGTGGGGGCCGAGAAGCTGCCGTCATTGTTCGCCGCCCGCGGCTGCCGGATCACCGCCACCGACCTGCCGGCGGATGACGAGCGACGGAATCCCTGGGCTGAAACCGGCCAGTGGGTGGGCGAACGGGATGCGCTCAATGCCGCCGGCCTCTGCCCGCCGGAGCTGTTTCGCGAGCGGGTCGAGTTTCGCCCCGTGGACATGAACCACGTGCCCGCCGACCTCAACGGCTATGACTTCACCTGGTCCACCTGCTCCTTCGAACACTGCGGCTCGCTCCAGCTGGGCCTCGACTTCCTCGAACGGCAGATGGACTGCCTCGTGCCCGGCGGCGTGGCGATCCACACCACCGAATTCAACCTCTCGAGCAATGACCAGACCGTGGCCGATGGGCCCTGCGTGATCTACCGGCTGCGGGATATGGAGGGGATCGCCAGCCGGCTCGTCGCCCAAGGCCACTCGGTCGAGCCGCTCGACGTGCATCCCGGCCGCCATCGCCTCGACCGATTCGTCGACGAGCCTCCGTTCTGCGACTGGTTCACCACGCCCCCCGC
>JBJOHE010000243.1:0-6727 GCA_046047895.1 Planctomycetota bacterium
GAGACGCCGATCTACGCCCGGATCCTGCCGGTCGGCAGCTCGCGCGTGGACGTGCCGCTCGTCGTGCTCGACGATCTGACGGCAGAGCCAATCGAGTCGCTGACGGTGAGCCTGGTGGACAGCGGCCGCTACAGCATCGGCGGTGCGTCGGGCACCGGCACGGCCGAGCTGGAGGACGACGACACCGCGGACGTGGAGTTTCTCACGGCCTGGAGCAATCTCGACGGCTCGAGCACGGGCTGGACGAGCACCAGCCAGTTCCGCATCAGCGAGGCGGACGGGGCGCAGAACACCACGACGCGGCTCGGCATTCGACTCACGAGCCGCCCGACCGGCGAGGTGCGGCTCACGCTGCGGCCGACAACCGACGTGCGGGTGAGCCTGGCCGACGGGAGCCCCGGAGCCGGCATCGAACTCGTCTTCACCCCGACCACGTGGGATCAGGTGCAAGAGGTGCGGCTGCAGGGGGTCGACGACGCCGTGGTGGATGGCGATCTCGAGCGACTCGTCTCCTTCCGAGTCACCACGTCGGACCGGACCTACGCCCGGCTGGCCCCGACCCTGTCGGTGCTCGTGCTCGACGACGACACCGACACGGTCGACGACGGCCCCGCCGCCGATCGGCCCGGCTCCGCGGCCTTCGCCACGGTCTCGGCACCGACGCGGGCCGCGATCGCGGAGGACGGGAGCGAGTCGGCCGTGTTCACGGTCACGCTCTCCGCCCCCGCCGCGCAGGACACGCTCGTATTCTTCGACCTCCAGCAGAGCAATCGCCAACTCTTCGCCAGCGACGTCGTCGTCACGCCCGGCGACGGGGGCCAGGCGCTGACCGGGGTCAGCCGGTTCGACGCCGTCGCCGGCGGCGCCGAGCGGGTCGGTGTCGACCGGGACGGCATCGACGAGACCACCGCGACCTTCCTAGCCGGCGGCCAGTCGGGCGACTTCACCACCACCTGGTCGGGGTTCATCGCGATTCCCGAGACCGGCAGCTACACCTTCAGCGTGCCGGTGCAGGGCGGCGCGAGGCTCCGCCTCAACGGCCAGACGGTGATCGACCGGATGTTCGACGCCCAGGCGGTCTGGAGCACCGACCCGCTCCAGCTCAACCGGGGCGACTTCGTCGCCTTCACCCTCGACTATCACTCGTTCAACGCCGCAGCGCCCGCGGTCGCGCTCTGGTGGGAGCGGCCGACGGGCAACAACACCGACAGCGAGTCAGACCCCGTGCCGGCCGAGGCGCTCAGCCGGGTCGACGGCTTCCACCTCCTGATCGCCAAGGGGGGCAGTTCGGCGACCGTTTCGGTCCGGGGCGTCGACGACGCGGTCGACGAGCAGGACGAAGTCTTGGCGGTACGGCTGCTCAGCGGCCGCGGCGTGGAACTGGTGGCGAGCGGTCAGACCGACTCGGCCGACGGTCCCGACACGCTCGACCTCCGGCTCGGCACGACCGACCGCGAGACGGTGACGCTGCCGGCGGGCACGGTGCTGGAGCTGGGCACGACCGCGGACGCCACCGGGGCGACGGGGACCACCGTCGCGGCCTTCACGCTCGACGCAGACGCCTCCGTGCACCGGGATCGGACGGCCCGCCTGTCGGGCACGCTCGTCTGGCTGGACGAAGCCGCTCGGACCAGCCTGGGCGGGTCGGTCGCGGGCCTGGTGGCCGGGTTCGCCAACGACCTCTACCAGGTGCCCGACCCGGTCGTGACGCTGACCCTCGCCGAACCGCTCACCGCCGATCCCGTTGCGGGGCCAAACCGCTTCCTTGCCTCGCTCTCGCTCGCGGAGACCAATCGCCAGCGGGTCGACCTCCCCGCCGGCACCCGGCTCGTCTACGTCACGGCGGCGACCGAGGAAACCGTCACGCTCGTGCTGGTCGCCGGCCTCAGCCTCGACCGCGGCCTGACCGCCGCGGGCGTCCCGGTTTCGACCGAGGAGCGGAGCCGCGACCTCGACCTCACCTCGGCCGCATCGCCGCTGGTGGGCCTCGGGAGCCAGGTGGCCCTGCCGGACACCGCGCGGCTCACGATCACCGACGACGACACCGCCGGCCTCGTGATATCGCTCGACGTCTACGGGTTGCTGCCCGTGGGCGGACCGCCGGCCGCGGTGACGGAGGGGGGAGCGGGCCTGACTCGCTACCTGACGCTCACCAGCCAGCCCAACGACGCGGTGACGGTGTACCTCGAGACCGCCGACGCGAGCGAGGCACGGCTCCAGGTTCCCGGCCGGGGTTCCGAGCCGGCCTCGGCCCGCGTCGCCCTGACCTTCACCCCGGAAAACTGGAACCGCGGCCAGGCCGTCACGGTCGTGCCGGTCGACGACCGCCTCGACGACGGCGACCAGGATGTCACGATCCACGCGCGGACGACGAGCACCGACCCCTTCTATGCGATTCCCGCCGCCGGCAGCCTGGCGGTCACCGTCCGCGACGACGACCGGGCCGGCCTGGCGGTGGAGCTCCAGCAGAGCAGCATCACCCGGGCGGGCAACGGCTTCGTGAACCTCGTGCTCTCCGCCGAGCCCGCCGCGGACGTGGTGGTCACCCTCACGCCGAGCGACCGGCAATTCACGATCAACGACCGCGCCGTCGGCCGGGCCGAGACGATCACCTTCACCTCCGCCGACTGGGCGGTGCCGCAGGCGGTGAACGTTCTGGCCGTGGACGACGCGGCGGTCGAGGATCTCAGCACGAGCACGCTCGCCATCGTGACCGCCAGCCAGGACGCCCGCTTCGACGGGCTCGCGGTCGAGCCGGTCGCGATCGTGATCAGCGACGACGACCTGCCCACGGCCACGCTCGAGTTCGTGAACGACGGCGAGGAGCAGGGTCGGCCGGGCCGGTTCCGAATCCGGCTCTCCGACCCCACGGCGAGTTCCGCCGGGTCGAGCGGCCTGGTCGTGAACTACGAGATCACCACCGTCGCCCTCGACGCGAGCCTGCCGTACGGCGGCTCGGTGGGCGACCGCCTCGGCAGGGTCGCCCAGACGCCCACGGGCACCAGCGGCAGCGTGCGGGTGGCTCCGGGGCAGACGACGAGCGACGTGCTCGTTGTGCCGATCGACGACTTCCTGGCCGACCGCAGCAACAAGGCGATCACCGTCCGGCTGACCACCGGCGCGGGGTACGCGGTCGCCGGCGACGGCGGGTCGACCGCCGCGACGATCGAGATCCTCAACGACGACGCGGCCGGGATTCTGGTGATGACGTCGGGCGAGCGGATCCTGGTCGACGAACGTGGCTCTGCGGCGACGTTCCAGCTGGCCCTGCTGAGCGAGCCGACGGCCGACGTGACGGTGACGATCGCCGAGCGGGTGGCCCCCGGCACGAGCCGCCAGCTCGGCACGTCGGCGGCGGCCTACGCCACCACGGTCACCTTCAGTCGCTCCACCTGGTACGTGCCGCAGCAGATCAGCGTGCGGTCGTTCGACGACCTCACGATCGAAGACGGCACGGGCTCGCTCCAGGGCACCGGCATCCACGCTGCCGAGCTTGGCTACGCGTTCACGAGCGCCGACTCCAACTACCACACCGCGGCTCACACGGGTGATGCGAGCCACTTCACGAACTTCGTTCAGAGTGTCGCCGTGCTCGACTACGAGCTCGCCGACACGACGGCCACGGCGATGCAGGCGGCGCTCACGACCCTGCAGGAAGGCATCGACAGCCTGGCCCTGCCGATCGTCGGCAGCCTCGACGGCAAGACCGGCGCGGGCCTGCGGAAGTTCATCACGAACCTCGCCAACAGCATCCGCGTGGTCGGCACGCCCACGCCCGCGAAGCTCAGCCGGCTGATCAGCCGGGAAATCTCCACGGCGCTCGGCGTGGCCGACGAGGCCGTCCGCGTGGAGGTCTCCATGGGCACCGCTGCGGGTGGCGGTCCGGCCGTGATCGTGCGGTTCGGCTTTGCCGACGACTACGTGGTGGCGCGGGTGCCGCTGGCCGCCGACTTCGGGCTGCCCGGGCTCGGCTTTCAGACCGAGGGCAGCTTCGACGCCGCCTTCAGCTACGAGGCGGGCCTCGAGCTCGTCTTCCCGCGGACCGGCGAGGTGTACCTCGACACCGGCAGCGAGCAGACGTTCGTCCGGGCCCGGTTCAACGCCGGCCTGACAGAAGAGTTCCTTCTCTCCGGCGGGCTCGGCCTGATGCAGCTCGAAGCCCGGAACCAGCCCAGCGTCAATTCCAACGTCACGATCGCCGGCAGGCCGGCCGACACCGAGCTCGATGTGGGGATCGTCCTGACCCTCGGCGGCGACGCCGGCGGCGATCGGCGGCTGACGTTCACCGAGCTGACCAGCGCCGCCGTGGATTACGAGGAGGTCTTCCAGTATGGCCTCAGCGGCAATGCCGCGATGTCGCTCGGCGTGACCACGAGCGTGGCCGGGATTGCCGCGATCCCCAGCTTTGCGTTCGACCTCTCGGCCCTGCTGCCGCTGTTCGACTACTCGAATCAGACGGCGGCCGCCGCGCCGCAGCATGCGACCTCGGTCTACTTCGACAACATCCGGCTCGATCTCGGCAGCTTCATCACCGACCTGGTCGAGCCGATCGTGGCCGGGCTCGATACCGTCTTGATGCCGCTCTATCCGCTCGTCGACGCGCTCTACAGCGACACCAAGGTGTTCGCCACCATCGGCCTGGGCCGGACCTTCGACGTCGACCGCGACGGGAAGACCTCGACCATCGACCTGGCCCAATGGTCTGCCGACTTCTACTCGAAGATCGACGTCGTGCGGGGGCAGAAGCTCAAAGAGCAGGTCGACGACACCGTCTTCTTTCTCGACCTGCTCAAAGGCGTGATGGATCTAACGCGGGAACTGGAACGGCTCGATCCCGAAGAGGGCTACTACGTCGATTTCGGCAGCTACGAGCTCGCGGCTTTTCCCGCGGGCCTGCAGGGGGCGAGTCCGACCACCGTCGAGCTGGATGAACAGTCGACGAGAAACCTCCAGGCCGACACCAAGCGGCAGGCCGAAACCGGTGGCAGGAATCAGTGGAACGGCAGTTCCAGCCAGATCGTCCAGACGATCATGAGCAAGGCGAACGAGCAGGGCTTCGTCTTCCCGCTGATCGAGGACCCCGCGAACGCCGTCAAGCTCCTCCTGGGCTGGGATGTGAGCCTGTTCGAATGGCGCATGCCGAACATGGGCATGTCGTCGGAAATCGACAAATACTTTCCGATCTACGCCGGGATCGAGGGCGTCATCGAGGGGGCGTTCGAGGTCGAGGCCCACCTCGGCTTCGGCTTCGACACGTATGGCCTTAGTCAATGGCGCCGGGATGGATTCGTCGCGGATTCATCCTGGAAGGTGTTCAACGGCTTCTACGTGGCCGACCTCGACGAGAACGGCCGGGACATTCCCGAGTTCACGATGGACGCCTCGATGGGGGCGGGCCTGGGATACAACGCCCGGGTCGTCAGGGCCGACATCACGGGCGGTCTTGAGGCGGCCGCCCGCCTTGACCTGCTCGACGAGGGGGAGATCGCCGGCACCAGCGACGGGAAGATCCGCGGCCACGAGATCGTCAGCCGCATCGCGAACCCGCTCAGCATGTTCGAGCTCTCGGGCGAGCTGACCGCCTACCTGAAGTCGCGGGTGAGGATCGGGATCGACGTCGGCTTGTTCTCGATCTGGAAGACCGTCTGGCAGAGGAAGCTCGCCGAGATCACGGTCTTCCGGTTCGGCATCGGCGGCCGCTACGGCAGCGGGACCGTCTCGAACGGCCACCTCGCCGGCGCAACCGTGTTCTTCGACGGCAACATGAACGGCCGGATCGATTCGCTCGAGCCAATGACCGTCAGCGACGCCGAGGGCCGCTATGCCCTCGACATCGATCTCCGCACCTTCGACACCAACCACAACGGCCGGATCGACGACACCGAGGGGCGGCTCGTCGCCTTCGGCGGCGTCGACACGAGCATGGATCAGCTGCTCGCGATGCCCTTCGTGGCGCCGCTGGGCTCGATGATCACCCCGCTGACCACGCTCCACTACTTCGCGGAGGGGGCCGGCGTGCCGACGGCCGAGGTCGAAGCCTTCATCCGCACGGAGTTCGACCTGGGCGACTTCGACTACCTGACGGAGGACCCGCTGGCCGTCCTGGCGGAATCCCCCTCGTTCGACGAGGCCCGCAGCCGCGACGCGCTCTCCGCTTATCTGGCCCATATCAAGCTCCATCTCGCCTGGGACCTGGTGGCCGGCGGCCTGGAGCAGCTGCTCCCCGACGACGTCCCCACCGACCCCGCGAGCAAGCTCGACCTCCTCAAGGGGTTCACGGCCGTGCTGCTCGAGCAGCCCCGGGACCTGCCGATCGAGGAGGGCTTCGCACGGGCGGTCACCGAGGCCTGGCGGCGGGCCAACCCCGACAGCGATCCCCGGGTCGCCGATCTGGCCGCTCGGGCGGTCGACATGGCCGCCGCCGCCGCGGTCGACGTGGCCGAGCGGCTCGACGGAGTGCGGGCCGAGGCCTACCGCAGCGGCGCGAGCCCGGCGGTCGTGGTCGAGGCGATCAACGGCCTCAAGCGGCAGGCCTTCAGCATCTACCGCGAAACGCTCGCCGGGATCAGCGAGGGGCTGTATCGGATCACCGACCCCGAAGAACTCGGCCGCACGGTGACCGAGCGGTTGGAGGCCGTGCAGAACCAGTTTGCCGACGGCCCTCCGGCGGATCTGCTCGCGGACGTGCCCGCCGACCAGACCCATCCACTCCTGGCGCCGGTCGCCG
>JBJOHE010000244.1:0-13428 GCA_046047895.1 Planctomycetota bacterium
GAACTCTACGAAGGGGGCTGGCCGGAGGATCCCACCGCCTTCGACAACGCCGACGGCATCTTCTTCTTCGCCGACGGCGGCCAGGGCCACCCGGTGCTCCAGCGGAATCGGCTCGCCCAGATCGACGCGCTTGCCAAGCGTGGCGTGGGCCTCGCCTGCCTTCACTACGCGGTCGAAGTGCCGAAGGAAAAGGGGGGCCCGGAGTTTCTCAACTGGCTGGGGGGCTACTTCGAGCCCCACTGGTCGGTGAATCCCCACTGGACGCTCGCCGAAACCCGACTCGCCGAGGGCCATCCGATCACCCGGGGTGTGACCCCGTTCGTGACCGACGACGAGTGGTATTACCACATGCGTTTCCGCGACCCGAGCGACGGCGTGACGGAGATCCTCACCGCGGTACCTCCTGACGCGACCCGCAACAAGCCCGACGGCCCCCACAGCAACAATCCCACGGTGCGGGCCGCCAAGGGCGAGCGGGAGGTGCTCGCCTGGGCCTACGAACGCCCCGACGGCGGCCGCGGCTTCGGCTGCACGGGAGCCCACTTTCACCGCAATTGGGCGAACGACGACTTCCGGAAGCTGATGCTCAACGCCCTGGCCTGGACCGCCGGCCTCGATGTGCCGGCGGAAGGACTCGCCTCGACCGTGACGGCCGACGAAGTCGCGGCGAACCTGGATCCGAAATGATGACCGACGATTCCTCCTGGGAGCATGATCGATGCCGAAGCTGACCGTTGAAGGTGTGGGTGAGTTCGAAGTGCCGGCCGGCAAGCGGCTGGTCAATGCGCTCGTCGATGAGTGCGGCGTGGATCAGCTCCACGCCTGCGGCGGTGTCGGCCGCTGCACGACCTGCCGGGTCGAATTCGTGGCCGGTGAGCCGGCCCGGATGACGAAGGCTGAGCGAGATGTGCTCGAAGCGAAAGGCCTGGCTGGAACACCGGGCCTGCGGCTCTCCTGCCAGATCAGCTGCGACGGCGACATGACCGTGAAGGCGACGAGCCGACTGGCTGGCTCGGGCCGGGCCGACGCCGGAGGAAGGCCCACCGACGAGATTCAACCGCCGCCTGAGTGGGTGTAATCCAAGCCCGCGACGCGACTTTTGCCGCCATCGAGCCGGCGCATCACTACGAGCTGAGCAGGGCCGCGAGGAACCGGGCCGAGTCGCGGGCGGTGTCGATCCAGCGGTGGGATTGCCGCGGGAGTTCGACGTGGAGACCGCCGCGGTAGCCGGCCTTCGCGAGTTGGTCGAAGATCGGCTCGAAGTCGACGTCAGCGGTGCCGAGCGGCAGATGCTCGTGGCGGCAGGCGAGCATGTCGTCGACGTGGACGTTGACAATTCCGCCGGCCCAGGGAGCGAGGACGTCGGCCAGCGGCCACTCCCCCATGCACTCCAGATGGCCCGTGTCGACCGTGAGCCCGAGCCCGGGCGGCCGTCCGAGTCGCTTCCAGAGGCGGCCGAAGCGGGCCAGCGTGTCGATCACCATGCCGGGCTCCGGCTCGAAGCCGAGCGAGACGCCCCGAGCCGAGGCATGGTCGAGGATCGGCTCGAGGGCCGTCGCCAGCCGATCCAGGAACACGTCGGCGTCGGCTCCGTCCCGGCCGACGCCGCTCCAGAGCGAGACGCACCCTGCACCGAGATCCGCTGCGACGTCGATCGCCAGCCGTGTGAAGGCGATCCTTCGGTCCCGCCCGTGCGGGTCAGACGACACGAGCGTCGGCTCGTGCTTACGAAGCGGGTCGAGCAGATGCCGGGCTCCCGTCTCGACCACACAGTTCATGCCGGCAGCGGCCAGGGCCCCATGCCAACGATCGATCCGCGTCGAGCGGTCGGCGGCAAAGGGATCGATCGTGTGGTGGTCGAGCGTGATCGCCAGCGACTCGTAGCCGAGGTCGGCCAGCAGCGGCACGGCTGCAAGCGGGTCGACATCGCCGATCGAATTGGTGCTGAAGCCGAGCCGCATCGGACGCTCACGTGGGGGGCACGAGCCGGCGACCGATCAAGAACCAGGCCAGCAGCAGGATCACCGCGATGGCGGGGCCTTCGCCGCAGGCGGCGAGCACGAGCACGGCGTCGAGCGTGATGATCGCCATGATCGCGTTGCCCACGGCCGCTCGAACTCGCGCAGGCTCGGGATGCTCGACAGCCTGCCCGGCCCGGATCAGCACGGTGACGCCGAGGATGCCCCAGCAGGCAAGCCACGACCGGGCCGGCAGGGTGGCCACCCGCGTGACTCCGGCGAGCAGCGGCAGCCAGACGAAGCCGGCGGCCGTGATCAGGCCAGCCACCATCACGAGGCCACCGGCAACGAGCGTGCCCCGCCGACTGCGGCCCGCTTCGTCGCGGGCGAAGAGCGTGATCCCGGCCACGTAGAGGCCCATGCCGACGGGGATCATCCACTCGGGAATCGACGTCGGCCCGCCGGCGGCGGTCATGCCGAGGAGCCAGTTGAATCCACGGCAGCCGCCCATCACGGCCGGCCCGAAGGGTGTGCCCTTCGCCCGGGCGTCGTAGAGCCAGATCGCCGCCGTGAGCCCTGCCGCGACGAGCGGCGGCCACGGTGTTGCCGCGAGCACGGCGGCACCGCAGGCGGCGGCTCCGCCGACGAAGAGGAGCAGGTTGCCGATCGCCGCGGCCTGACGGCGTCCGATTCGCCCGCTCGGCAGTGGCCGCTCCGGCCGCTCGACGCGGTCGAGTTCCAGGTCGTAGACATCGTTGAGCACCATGCCCGCGGCGTAGAAGAACAGGCCGGCGAAGATGGCCGCCCAGGCAGCCGCCGGCAGCCGGCCGATGTCGGTCAGACGGGAGCAGATGAGAAAGCCGGCCAGCGGATCCGCCGCCGCCGTGGCAAGGTTTGGAACACGCACGAGCCGGAGCCAATCTCGCATCTCAGGCCAGCTCCACCCCGCATTCGCCGGCGACGGCGAGCAGGTGGGCCCGGGCCGCGCGGGCAGCATCGTCGGGCCGATCGCGGTAGGGGTAGAGCTCGACCGTCAGCCAGAGATCAGGCGTGTGGGTGGCGATCGCCCGGAGCACGCCCGCGAAGTCGATCCCGCCCTCACCAGGCACGAGATGGTGGTGCACCCGGGTGGTCGCAATGTCTTCCAGGTGGTAGTGCCGGGTGTGCCCCACGAGCCGCGGCACCCACTCGGCCGGATCGTCATCCACGCAGTAGGCGTGGCCCACGTCGAAGTTGAGCCCGAGCGCCGGGTGGTTCACCCGGCCGGCGAATTCCAGGTATTGCTCGAAGGTCTCGATGAGGAGCCCAGGCTCGGGCTCGATCAAGAGGGTCACATCGCAGGCGGCGGCCACGTCGAGCACCGGCATGATCTCCTCGTAGAAGATTGCGGCCGCCTCCTGCCGCGACTGCCCCGCCGCGACCTCGCCCCCCGGTTCGGTCGAAATCGACGCTGCGCCGAGTTCGGCCGCGAGCCGAAGGGCCCGCTTGGTGTGCTCCCGGCGAATGGCTCGATAATGCGGGTCGGGGTCGGTCCAGCCGGGATGCCAGTAAGGCTGCCTGGGGTCGGCCACGGCGTTCATCATGAAGGCGTTGATATTGGAGATCGTCAGGCCGTGCGCGGCCACGGCGCGGCGGATCACCTCCTTCTGCACCTCGAGCAGGCCGGCCGGCCAGGCATGGGGCACATCGGCCAAGAGTTCGATGCCGCGATAGCCAGCTCCGGCGATCCGAGCCGCCGCCTCCTCCACCGGCACATCGAGGTAGGCATTGGAACTGAAGGCGAGACGAAGCGGCATGGTGGGCATCCGGGGAAAGCCCCGAAGTGTACCACCGCCGTGCCGGGAAGCGGGGTCAACTGCTGGCGCTGCGGTAGCGAGCGAGGGACCGCTGGAAGACGAGCCGGGAGATGACGAGGGCGGCGGCGGCGGCGAAGACGGTGCCCCCGACCGCCCACCAGGCGGCTCCGGCGAGCGGCTGGGCGATCACCCGGGCCGGCACGTTCACCACGAGCAGGATCGGGATCACGAACGTGCAGACGGCCCGGAGCGGCCCGCCCCAGGGGCCGGCGTAGATCTCGGCCGGATAGCGGGAGAAGTTCGTGAGGTAGAACCAGAAGTCGTAGAGGCTCTGGTTGCGGCCCATCTGGATCGTGGCGGCCGCGAGCATGATCACGAGCGAGTAGAGGATGGCCACGCCGCAGACCACCACCAGCGGATAGGTCACCCAGGCGACAGGCGACGGCGGCGTCTGGAAGCGGCCCACCGCCCAGGCCAGAAGGCACCCGCCCACGATCCCGTTGGCGAAGGCCGAGTAGTCGACCCGGTGCATCGAGAGCAGAAACTGGGCGTCGAGCGGCTTGACGAGCACGGTGTCGAGCCCGCCGGTCCGCACGAGCTCGGTGAGCTCCTCGGCGCTCGGCATGAACAGGGCCTGCACGATCGAATTGATGATCAGACCCGTGGCGACGAAGGCGAAGAACGGTTCCTTCGTCCAGCCGGTGCCCCGGCCGATCTCGGGGGTGAAGGTGAACACGAGTAGATAAAAGGCAAGGTTCATCGACATCCAGCCGAGGCTCGTGAGGCACTCGAGGATGAAGTTGGCGCGGAAGGTCAGGTCGCGAATCAGGCAGGCCCGGGCGAATGTGCCGAGAATCGAGAGGTAACGGGCCACGGCTAACCTCCGAAGGCGCTGTAGCGACGGGTGCCGCGATTCCAGGCCAGCCGACAGGCGATCGCCAGGGCCACCACCCAGGCTGCCTCGACGAGCAGCAGCCGGGTGAGCTCAGAGCCGCTCACCTTGCCCAGCCAGACGGCCGCCGGGAAGTAGGCCGTGAATTGAAACGGCAGCCAGGTCACGACGTCGGCGAGGCTCGTGCCGGGAATCCCGGTGGGAATCCCGGCGAGCATGTCGATGGGAAACATGTGTCCCGAGAGGAGATACTGCACGAGCATGAAGCCGAACACGAGGCTCGAGACCTCCAGGAACCAGAAGCCGAGCATCCCGAGCGTGGCTTCGAGAAAGAAACCGAGCAGGAACGAGAGGGCGAGCGAGAACAGGAAGGCCCCGACCGTGCTGGCGGATGGCAGGGGGGGAAAGAAGCTCCGGCAGAGGAAAAACACGAGGCCGAAGGGGGCGGCCGCCACGGCATAGTAGACGAGCTTGTGGGCCACCCGAGAGGCGAGCAGGAAGGAGAGATAGTCGACCGGCTGCACGAGAAACTTCTTGATCGAGCCGTCGCGGATGCTCCGGGCGATGCCCGTCGCGAGGCCAGGCATGCTTGAGAAGGCGCGGGAGAGCATCGTGAGCAGGTAGTAGGCCACGATGTCGTTCCGCGAGTAGCCGGCGATGTCGCCGCGGGCGGTGGCGGAAAAGACGGCCGTCCAGAGAAACACCTGGGTGACGATCGGCAGAAACCGCATCAGCGTGCCGAGGACGAAGTCGCCCCGGTAGACGAGCCGCTCCTCGATGGAGATCGTGAGCATCGTCCACCAGATCCGGAGGGCGTTGAGCCATCCTGCCCGGGGCAGAGCCGTCGAAACCGTCCGACTCATGACGCTGCCTCCGCTGGCTGCGGCCGGCGGCCACCGGCGCGAAACAGCTCGGCCACGATCTCCTCGAGCGGCACATCCTCGACGGAGACGTCCCTGACGCCGGCACCCCGCAGGAGTTCCGGCAGGGCATCGGCGATCCGGGAACGGTCGATCCGGAGAATCAAGCGAGGACCGCGGACCTCGCAGGGAAACCCGAGCCGGCGGATCGTTTCGGCGGCGGGCTCCTCGTCGAGGTCGAGCGTGACGATCTTGTGAGTGGTGAATCGGTCGACGATTTCGGCGAGTGAGCCGTCGTAGAGGATCTCTCCCCCGGTGATCACCACCAGCCGTTCGCAGAGGGCGGCGACGTCTTTCATGTAATGCGTGGTGAGGATCACCGTCATCCGCCGCTCGGCCTGCACATGCCGCAGGAAGGCGTGGATCGTGTGCTGGGCCACCACGTCGAGCCCGATCGTGGGCTCGTCGAGAAACAGCACCTCCGGCTCATGGAGCAGGGCGGCCACGAGTTCGAGCTTCATTCGCTCGCCGAGCGAGAGTTCTCGAACCGGCTGGAGGATCAGCTTTCTGACGCCCAGCAGATCGACCAATTCGTCGCGGGTGCGGGCGAAGCGGGCGGGATCGATCCGGTAGATCTCCTGATGGAGCCGGAAGCTCTCGGCGGCCGGAAGATCCCACCAGAGCTGATTCCGCTGGCCCATCACGAGGGCGAACCTCCTGCGGAAATCGTCGGCCCGCTCCCAGGGCACGTGGCCGAGCACGGTGGCGGTGCCGCGGGTGGGCGTGATGATGCCCGAGAGCATCTTGAGGAGCGTGGTCTTGCCGGCGCCGTTCGGACCGAGCAGGGCCACGAACTCGCCCCGGGCGATCGCGAGATCGACGCCCCGCACCGCCTCGACCGTGCGGCTGTCGCGGTGAAACAGGGCTCGGACGCTGGCGACCAGCCCCTCGGGCTTGTCGAAAACCCGGTATTCCTTGGCCAGGCCCGCCACGCGGATCACGGGTTCGGCATCCCCGACGGCGACGGCGGCGTTGTGCATGCGGCGAGTATAGGCGAAAACCCTGCCTGCCCCCGAAGGAGTCCCCTGTCATGCACCGCGTCGGCCTCGGCCACGACACCCACCGCCTGGAGCCCGGCACCGCACTGGTGCTCGGCGGCATCATGATCCCCCACGACAAGGCGGCCGTCGGCCACAGCGACGCCGACGTGCTCCTCCACGCGATCACCGACGCCCTGCTCGGGGCGGCGGCGCTGGGCGACATCGGTGAGCTTTTTCCCGACACCGACCCCGGCAATCGCGGCCGCGACTCGGCCGAAATGCTGCGGGCTGCCGCCGACCGACTGGGGGAGGCGGGCTGGGGGATCGTGAACCTGGATTGCGTGATTTTCGCCCAGCGGCCCAAAATCCTCCCGCACCGCCCCGCCATCCGGCGACGGATCGCAGAGATCCTCGGCCTCGATGAAGGGGCCGTCTGGCTCAAGGCGAAAACCGGCGAAGGGGTGGGGCCGATCGGCGAGGAACGGGCGATTGCCGCGGAGTGCATCGCGCTCGTCGAGCGCCGGGCCTGAGCCCGGCGGAGCGATACCACGAGGAGTTCATGGCCACGGTGGAACCACAACAGACGGCGACGGCATCCGGCTCCCTGCCCGGAATCGAGATCTACAACACGCTCTCCCGCGGAAAGGGCCCACTCGACACCGTGACGCCCGGGCATGTCGGGATGTATCTCTGCGGCCCGACCGTCTACAAGCCCAGCCACATCGGCCACATGGTGGGCCCGGTGATCTTTGACACTGTCAAGCGGCACCTCGTCTACTCGGGCTACGGTGTCACCTGGGTGGTCAACATCACCGACGTCGACGACAAGATCATCGCCGAGAGCTCCACCCGCGGCACGACGATGGCCGCTCTCGCCGAGGAAATGACGGCCGACTACCTGGCGAACCTCGCGGCCCTCGGCGTGACGGGCATCGACGAGATGCCGAAGGCCACGGACCACATCGGCACGATCATCGCCTTCATCGAGGGCCTGGTGGCCAAGGGCCATGCCTACGCCAGCGACGGCGACGTCTATTTCGACGTGGCCCGCGATCCCGACTACGGCAAGCTGACCAACCGCTCGGTGGAGCAGATGCAGGGCGAGGGGGGTTCGACGGCCGAACGCAAGCGATCGGCCGCCGACTTCGCCCTCTGGAAGAAGGCCAAGCCTGGCGAGCCCTCCTGGGAGAGCCCCTGGGGGCCGGGGCGTCCCGGCTGGCACATCGAGTGCTCGGCCATGAGCAAGGCGCTGCTCGGCGAGACCTTCGACATCCACGGGGGCGGGCTTGACCTCGTTTTCCCCCACCATGAAAACGAAATCGCCCAGAGCGAGTCGCTCCACGACCGGCCGATGGCCCGGGTGTGGATGCACAACGGCCTGATGCAGGCCGGCGGCGCCGCCGGCAAGGTCGGGGGCCGACCGCGGGAGGCTGGCCAGGCCGACGACACGGCCGGCGACGCTGCAGCCCAGGCAGCCACGAAGATCTCGAAATCGACCGGGGCCGAGCCGTTTAAGAACCTTCTTGCTCGGCATCGGCCCGAGGCGATCCGGCTCCTGCTCCTCTCCACCCATTACCGCAGCCCGATCCACTTCGGCGAGGAGCCGCTGCGGGAGAGCGCGAAGGCGATGGAGGCCTTCGAGCGGCTGTTTGCCCGATTCGCCCGCATCAGCGGCAAAGCCTTCCATGCCCTGCCCTGCCGGGATCGCCGCGCGGGCGATGCCGCCGTGGCTGCGGCGGGCCCGGAAGCCGCTCAGCTGCGGACGAAGTTTCTCGCCGCCATGGACGACGACTTCAACACGGCGATCGCCGTGGCGGCGCTGTTCGACTTCGTCCGCACGGTCAACAAGTTCATCGATCAGCATGCGCTCGAGACGAAGAAGCCGGCGGCCGAACTGGCGGGGCTTGAAGCCCGGATGCTCGTGCTCCGTGAACTGACCGGCGTGCTCGGCCTGTTTCTCGAGCCGCCTGCGGCCGAAGCTGGTGGTGCGGCCGACGAGGGGCTCGTAGGCAAGCTCATGGAGCTCGTCATTGAGATCCGCGCGAACGCCCGCAAGACCAAAGACTTCGCCACGGCCGATCTCGTCCGCAACCGGCTGGGAGAGGCGGGAATCGTGCTGGAAGATCGCCCCGACGGCACCGGCTGGTCACGCAAGCCGTGAACGGCGGCGGACGAAGAGCCAGCCGGCGGCGACCGCTGTCGATCCGAGCATCGCGAGCGACGGCTCAGGCACGACCGCCAAGGCGTAGAGGTTTTGGGCCAGCCCGCCACCATCGTCAGAGATGAGCAGCAGGCTCCGCGAACCGTCGTTCAAGGTTGGGCCGAAGGTCATCCCCTCGAAGTTGGAGGCGGCAAACGAGCGTTCCCAGAGCAGCGTCTTGGAAAGCGGCGTGAATCCGCCGGCGTTGATCGTGGCGAGCGCCGAGACGTCGCTGGCGGTGTCCGTGTCGACGAGGTAGAGCCGCGAGCGAAACTGGGGCACGACCGCGCCGCCGAGTTCGCGTTCGAGCACGAGCAGTTCGGTCTCGGTCCAGGGGAGGATATCCACCACGCCGCTCCGCTCGGCCGAGATGAACGGATTCAGAGCGGTGATCGGGTCGGTGCGGTAGCCCCACTGACGGATCGCGGCCAACGACGCGTCGAACCGCTGGATCCGCACCCAACTGCCGGCGGTGGTGGTCGACAGCGGCCCGTCGGGCACGAGCGCTTCCTCGTTGGTCGTCCAAAGGCCGCCAGGGCCGAAGGCGAGCGACTCGAGCCCCATGTTGCTCTGCACGTTGCTCGGCGTGTAGATCGCCGGCACGTTCACGCTACCGACCAGGCTGCCGGTTGTGAGACTGAATTCACCGATCGTGGAAGCCACTTCGTCCGACACGAAGACCGTGCCGGACGCGGCCCGGTAGGCGATCCCCTCGGAATCGGTGCCGAGGGCCGGGGCGGCGATCCCACCCGTGACGCCGGCCGAGCCGATCCAGCCGCTAGCTGGGTCGAGGCTGATCGAAAGCGTCCAAATCGTGGCCGCGGCGTTGTCGCCGACGGCCTGGTAGGTCGTGCCGCCCACGTGGGTGATGCCGCTCAATTCCGCGGCGGCCGTCGCCCCTGAAGACAGGGCCACGCTCCCCTGCCCCGGATCGATTACGGTCGGCTGGGCCCAGGCCGCGGACGATCCCACGATGGCCAGAGCCACGACCAGCAGCCGCAGCAGCATGACTTCTCTCCCTGGTGCTCCGTGCCTCGCTCGATTCGGGGCGGCGCCGAATCGCGATATCCTGTTGGCCCCGACGTCAGCCTTCCGATCCCACCTCGATCACCGGCAGCGACGCGGCCTCGGCTGACCCGCTCTCGCCCTGCCGGCCCGCCATCTCGCGGATCTCCTGGGAAATCTTCATCGAGCAATACTTCGGCCCGCACATGCTGCAGAAGTGGGCGCTCTTGAAGGTTTCCTGGGGGAGCGTCTCGTCGTGATACCGCCGGGCGGTTTCGGGATCGAGCGCGAGCCGAAACTGCTCGTTCCAATCGAAGTTGAACCGGGCCCGGGAAAGGGCGTCGTCTCGCACCCGCGCGTTCTTTCGATGCCGGGCGAGATCCGCCGCATGGGCGGCGATCTTGTAGGCGATCACCCCTTGTCGCACGTCCTCAGCATCGGGCAGCCCGAGGTGCTCTTTTGGGGTCACGTAGCAGAGCATCGCCGCGCCGCTCCAGCCGGCAAGCGCCGCGCCGATCGCACTCGTGATGTGGTCGTAGCCCGGAGCGATGTCGGTGACGAGCGGCCCAAGCACGTAAAACGGCGCCTCATCGCACTCCTCCATCTGCCGTTTCACGTTCATGTCGATCTGATCCATCGGCACGTGGCCGGGGCCCTCGACCATCACCTGACAGCCCTTGGCCCAGGCCCGCCGGGTGAGCTCCCCGAGCACGTGGAGCTCTGCAAACTGGGCCTCGTCGCTGGCATCGGCGATGCTGCCGGGCCGCAGACCGTCTCCCAGGCTCCAGGTGACGTCGTATTCGCGGAAGATGTCGCAGAGATCCTCGAAGTGCGTGTAGAGCGGATTCTCCTGGCGGTGGGTCATCATCCAGCGGGCGATCAGCGAGCCGCCCCGGCTCACGATCCCGGTGATCCGGTCCATCGTGAGCGAGAGGTGGGCTTGAAGCAGTCCGGCGTGAACCGTCATGTAATCGACGCCCTGCTGGGCCTGCTTCTCGCACATGTCGAGAAAGTGCTGGGGCTTCATGTCATCGATGTCGCCACCGAGTTCCTCGAGCATCTGGTAGATCGGCACCGTGCCGATCGGCACCGGCGAGGCCTCGATGATCGCCTGCCGGATCCGGTCGATGTCTTTGCCCGTGGAGAGGTCCATCACGGTGTCGGCCCCGTAATGAACGGCAAGGTGCAGCTTCTCCAGCTCCGTGTCGATGTCGCTCGTCACGGCCGAGTTGCCGATGTTGGCATTGATCTTCGTGAGGCTCGCGATGCCGATCGCCATCGGCTCGAGCTTCTTCGTGAGATGGACGCGGTTCGCCGGGATCACCATTCGCCCCCGCGCCACCTCCGCCTGGATGAGTTCCTCCGGCAGATCCTCCCGCTTGGCCACAAACTGCATCTCGGGAGTGATCTCGCCCTTCCGGGCCCGCTCAAACTGCGTCATCTCTTGCTCTCCACCACGAGTCCCGCGGGCCTCTCCCGCCGGGTTGGGCAATCGTAGCAGATACCGCACCTTCGGCGGCTGCCCGACGTCGGCACCGACGTCACGGCCGCCGTTTCGGTCCGCCCACCTCCAGGCAAGCCTCGCCGACCGAGTCGACGTCCACGCAACGCCCCCTCGGCGCGCTCGGCCTCGGGAGGTCGCTCGCACCGCCAGCTCGCGGCCGCTAGGCTAAATATACGGATGTATACACTCCGCATCTGGAGCCCCGACCTTGAAACCGCACGACCACCCCCGACGCTCCCCCAGTGATTCGGCCGACTCCGGCAGACAACCGCCTGCAAGCGCGCCGCGGAACGCGTCGGCCCCTGCCCAACCGAAGCTCCTCGATCGTGTGAGGATGACGGCGCGAGCCATGCATCTCGCCCGCAGCACGGAGCGGGCTTACGTCTCGTGGATTCGGCGCTACATCCTGTTTCATGGCAAGCAGCATCCGCTGTCGCTGCGCGAGCCCGCGGTCAACGCGTTCCTGACAAGCCTGGCTGTCGAACGGCATGTGGCCGCCTCGACCCAGAACCAGGCGCTGGCGGCGATCCTGTTTCTCTACGATGCAGTGCTGCACGCGCCGCTGGAGCGACTCGACGGCGTGATCAGGGCCCGGAAGCCGAAGCGATTGCCTTCCGTCCTCACCCACGACGAGGTCGCCGTTCTGCTCTCAGCCCTGAGCGGCGAGCCCGCGGTGATTGCCACCCTGCTCTACGGCGCTGGCCTCCGGCTTACGGAGGCGCTCCACCTCCGCGTGAAAGATCTCGACATCAGCCGCCGGCAGATCGTGATTCGAGAAGCCAAGGGAAACAAGGATCGTCTCAGTGTGCTCCCCGAATGCCTCGTGCCTGAACTCTCTGGTTCACTCGTTCGCTGGCGGGCCGAACATGCCCAGGCTGTTGCCCGCGGCGCCGGGCGGGTGCGGCTCCCGACGGCGCTCGCACGAAAGTATCCGGCGTTCGAAACCGACTGGGGCTGGCAGTGGGTGTTCCCGGCAGCACGAGACTATTTTGACCGCGAAGCCCGTCGACACTATCGCCACCACATCCACGAGAGCACGATTCAGTCGGCGGTTCGCGACGCTGTTCGAACGGCCGGAATCGCGAAGCGGGCGACATGCCACACGCTGCGACACTCCTTTGCCACGCACCTCCTCGAGGCCGGCTATGACATCCGTACCGTCCAGGAGTTGCTCGGCCACAAGGACGTCCGCACGACGATGATCTACGCCCACGTCCTCAACCGCGGCGGCCCCGTGATCCGCAGCCCGGCGGACCGCCTTTGTCGGCCGGGATTATCACGACCGCCGACTGGAGAACCATCACCACCGCCCCGCACACCGAACTCCCAACCCCTTCCTCAGAATTGACTTACGCCCCTCGACCGCGGTAGCCTCTTGGGGGATTCGCACGCTGGGGACCGGGATTATCGGGAACGAGAGAAATACAAGTTCTGGCAATGGTTCGCTGCAACCGAGGTAACTGATGAATCCAACCGTTTACCTCGAAACCACGATCATCGGCTATCTCGCGATGCAGCCAAGCGGGGTTCTGCGGATCGCCGCCAACCAGCAGACCACGCACGAATGGTGGACCGAGCATCGCCATCGGTTCGCCGTCTACGTCTCGCGATTCGTCGTTGGCGAGTGCTCCGCTGGTGATGCAGCCGCCGCGGCCGAGCGTCTTCGCGTATTGGCCGACGTGCCCCTTCTGGAGGTCTCGGCCGATGCGGAATCGCTCGCGGCTGCCTTACTCGACGATGTGCCCCTGCCATCAAAAGCAGCCACCGATGCCCTGCATATCGCAGTCGCTGCCGTCAACGGTGTCGAGTATCTCTTGACCTGGAATTGCAGGCATATCGCCAATCCCGCCCTCAGGCCGCGGATCGAGTCCGTTTGTCGTAAAATGGGGTTCGAGCCACCCGTGATTTGCACGCCTCAAGAGCTGCTGGAGATCGACAATGGAGCCTGATCCAGTCGTTGCCGAAGTTAGAGCTATCCGCGAGCAGCTGGCTGCCCGTCTTGGCTTCCGGATCCATGACATCGTCAAAGAAGCACAGCGGCAAGATGCTGCTGGCGACAGAAAGGTTGTCCGGCTTCAGCCGCGACGCCCGATTGCCGTGGGCTCGGGCGCAAAGTAGCCAGAACCAGGCGCTGGATCAGACGGCGGCTTGCATCCTGCGGAATGGCTGAGTC
>JBJOHE010000245.1:0-10836 GCA_046047895.1 Planctomycetota bacterium
TTGTCCCTGTGGTCGATCAATACCCGCCGATCTCCTCTGCAGAGATGCGAGGAGGCTGCACGACGGGCGGCGGAGGGGCCATCGGCTGCGAGACCGAGGGGAGGGGCGTTGTCGGGCGACCAACCGACGGCATCATCCCGGGATACCCAGAACCCATCTGACCCGACATCCCGCCGCCCGGCAGGAGAATCGACCCGGTGCGACGCGGCGCCGTTCCCAGGCCGCTCGCGCCCAGCCCGGCGGCGCCGGTTCGCGGAAGGTTGACCGGCGCAGGGGCGTAGCGATAGCGGGCCGCATTCAGGTCGGACCACGGGCCGGAACCATACCCTTGAGACGCAGCTGGGGCACCGGCCCGCACGCCACCGGTCACGGCCGACCCGCGGCCTCCGGGCGTGAGCCACGACGCTCCAGTCGAACGCCCCGCGGCACTCCCAGTGCCGGAAGCGGTCGAACCAGGCCGCGAAGGATCGATCCGGGGCACCGAGGGCGTGGGCACGTTGCCCAGGCCGGTCGATGGAATCGGGGCCCTGATCGGCGGAGGAGCGAGCGACGGAGACCGCATCCCCGGCAGGCCCGCTCCCGGCCCACGGCTCGACGGCAGCAGCGGATCTTCAGGCGGCAGGCGGAATTCAGGCTCATCCCCTGGGGTGTGTTCCTCGATGGGAGCGTCGTCGGGGCTGCGGGGCATCCCGGTGAGGGGATCGGTTTCGCCGAGCTGCAGTTCGATCCGTTCCCGCTTCATCCGGGCCTTGGCCACTTCGGCCTCAGACTTGCTGATCGTGCCGTCGCCATCGAGATCCCAAGACCGGGTGAGCTCTTCGCGGGTGAGGCCGGTCCGGGGCGTGGTCGTCGCTCCCGGCAACTGTGCCTCGGCCGCTTGCCGGGCGGTGAATCCGACCGCCAACACCAGTCCCAGCGCGAACCGAACGACCCCGTGCCAGTGATCCGGTCGATGCAGCATCAAACGTGTTCCCGCTCCACTGGCGGCTCCCAGGTGCAACTTCAGTGTATCGACGCGACCAAGCCCCCCGCCAGAGCCGCAGCGAGCCGCCCAAGCTCGCGGCCGAAAACTCGCCGCCCTCGACAGAGTCGCCAGACACCCGAACAATGCGGGCTTTTCCCGCCAGGCAAGACACCCCGACGACGAGACGATGGCCGTGACGCAGGATCAAGCCCCCGCCGGAAGAGATCAGCCGAGCTGGATCCGGAGCGACGACGTGCAGGCGATGCTGATGGCGGCAGCCCTGCTCGTGGCCGCCTGGTGGGCGAATCTGCCGGCCGAACAGAACCCCTCCCCGGAGTCCACCGCCGCGCCGGCGGTGAGCAATCTTCTCACCCCCTGGATCGCCAAGCCCGGCGGCTGGACCACAAACCCGCTGGCCGCCTTTCAGGGCAGCTCCGGGCCTGGGGGCCCGCCGCTCCTCGCAGCCGTGGGGGTGACGGCCGTCGGCTGCGTCGCGGTGTTTTCGCTGGCGCTGGCGGGCGTCGGCGTGCCGCTGGCCCGCAGCGTGCCCGCGCTCCTCGGGGTCACGTCGCTTGCGGTGCTCGCCTGGCTGGCCAGCTCGCAGGCCGCGATCAAGAGCCTCCAGCTGGAGTACGTGCTCTGGGCCTTCGCCGGCGGGCTGTTCGTCAGCAACGCGGTCGGCGTGCCCGGCTGGCTCCGGCCGGCCTTGCGGGGAGAGCTCTACATCAAGACGGGGCTCGTGCTGATGGGGGCGAGCCTGCTGTTCGGCACGCTCATGAAGCTCGGGCCTCCGGGCATCCTGGTCAGCTGGATCACCACCCCGATCGTACTGATCGCCACCTACCAGTTCGGCCAGCGGGTGTTGGGGATCGAATCGAAGACGCTCAACCTCGTGCTCTCCGCCGACATGAGCGTCTGCGGGGTTTCGGCGGCGGTGGCCACGGCGGCCGCCTGCCGGGCCAAGAAGGAGGAGCTCTCGATCGCCGTGGGCATCTCGCTGGCCTTCACGGTGGTGATGATGTTCGCCCTGCCCGCGGCGATCAACGCGATGCAGCTCGACCAGGTGCTCGGCGGGGCCTGGATCGGCGGCACGGTCGACTCGACCGGGGCGGTGGTGGCCGCCGGCGAGCTGGTCGGCCCTGTGGCCCGCGACGTCGCCGCGAGCGTGAAGCTGATCCAGAACGTGCTGATCGGCGTGATCTCGCTGGTGGTGGCAGCCGTCTGGTCGCGGACGGACGCCGACGAGGAGCGGTCGACGCCGCTCGGCATCGCCGGGGCGATCGGTGAAATCTGGCGGCGGATGCCGAAATTCGTGCTCGGCTTTCTGGCGGCCTCGGCGATCTTCACGCTGCTCGCCTCGACCGGCCGTGAGGCCGCCGTGAAGGCCACCCTGGCCGGGCCGGTGAAAATGATGCAGGCGTGGTGCTTCTGTCTGGGATTCGTCAGCATCGGGCTCGAAACCGACATTCGCCGGCTGGCGGCGGTGATGGGCTCTTCCAAGCCGATCCTGCTCTATGTCTGCGGCCAGTGCTTCAACCTGCTGCTCACCTTCCTGATGGCCTATCTCGCGTTCCGCGTCGTCTTTCCCGACGTGGCCGCCAAGCTGATGGCCACCGGCTGAATCGCGGCGGCGATCGCCGCCGACGCGGTGGCCGCATCGCCCGAAGCAAGCTCCCGGGCGGCGACGTGGCAATGCACGAGATGGTCACCCACCCGGGTCGCCGGCGGATCGACCTCGCGACAGACAGCCTCGGCCAACGGGCAGCGAGGATGGAAGTGGCAGCCGGCCGGCGGGTTGGCCGGGCTGGGCACATCCCCGGCGAGCACGATCCTGCCGCGGCGCCGGGCCGGCTCGACACTGGGGATCGCTGAGAACAGGGCGTGGGTGTAGGGATGGAGCGGCGCGGCGTAGAGCTCGGTCGCGGCGGCATGCTCGACGATCCGGCCGAGGTACATCACCGCCACCTCGTCGGAAATGTATTCCACGACCGAGAGGTCGTGGGAGATGAACAGGTAGGTCAGGCCCAGCTCGCGCCGGAGCTCCACGAGCAGGTTCACCACCTGGGCCTGGATCGACACGTCGAGCGCAGAGATCGGCTCGTCGAGCACGAGGAAGTCGGGCTCGAGCACAACCGCGCGGGCGATTGCGATCCGCTGCCGCTGCCCGCCCGAAAACTCGTGGGGATAGCGGGCGAGCGCGGCCGCCGGCATGCCGGTCCGTTCCAGGGCCTCGGTCATCCGCCGCAGCCGCTCGGCACCATCACCCAGCCCGTGCACGACGAGCCCCTCCTCGAGAATTCCGCGGACGGTGAGCCGCGGATTGAGCGAGCCGTAGGGATCCTGAAACACGATCTGCATCCGCCGCCGCAGACCACGAAGGTCGGCCGCAGTGGCCGCCCGGAGATCCTGCCCGTCGAATCGCACGCGTCCACCGGTGGGTTCGACCAGCCGCAGCAGACTGCGGCCCACGGTCGTCTTGCCGCAGCCGCTCTCGCCCACGAGCCCGAGCGTGCGGCCGCGGGCGATCCGAAATGAGACGCCGTCGACGGCCCGCACCTGTCCCACGACCCCGCGAAACAGGCCGCGTCGGATCGGGAAGTGGGTCTTCAGATCGGCCACGTCGACGAGATCGGCAGCAGGCTCGCTCATGGGCTGCCGGCCTCCACACCGCGGGGAGCGTCGAGTTCGCCAGCGAAATGGCAGGCGACGAAATGGCCGGGCTCGAGTTCGCGGAGCTGCGGCTGCTCTGCCCCGCACCACGGATCTCGGGCATGGCTACAGCGGGGATGAAACCGGCAGCCGGCCGGAAAGTCGCGGGGCTGGGGCACCATTCCGGGAATCGCCGCGAGCGGCCCCTGCCCTCCCGCCCGATGCTCGGGCCGGGCTGCCAGCAGGCCGATCGTGTAGGGATGGAGCGGGTTGGCGAACAGCATGGCCGCCGGCGCCTGTTCGACGATCCGGCCGGCGTACATCACCGCCACCTCATCGCAGGTCTCAGCCACCACGCCGAGATCATGGGTGATCAGGAGGATCGCCATCCCGAGCCGTTGGCGAAGGTCGGCGAGCAGCTCGAGGATTTGCGCCTGAATCGTGACGTCGAGCGCCGTCGTCGGCTCGTCGGCGATCAACAGCTCCGGCTCACAGGCGAGGGCGATCGCGATCATGATCCGCTGCCGCATCCCGCCGGAAAGCTGATGCGGGTATTCGTCGAGCCGCCGCTCGGGGTCGGCGATCCGCACGAGCCGAAGCAGTTCGAGGGCCCGCGCCCGGGCCTCCCGCCGGCCGACGCGGCGATGGAGCTGCACCGCCTCGGCCACCTGCGCGCCGATCGTGAACACGGGATTGAGGCTCGTCATCGGTTCCTGGAAGATCATTCCCACGCGGCCGCCCCGGATCCTCCGCAGCCGGCGCTCCGGCAGCGGGACGAGGTTCACCGGGTCGCCGTCGATCTCCAGGAGAATCCTGCCCCGCTCGATCCGGCCCGGCGCGGCCACCAGCCCGAGCACGCTCATCGCAGTCACGCTCTTGCCACAGCCGCTCTCGCCGACGAGCCCGAGCGTGGTGCCCCGCTCGATCGTGAGCGACACGCCATCGACAGCCGGCACCCGCCCGGCGGGCGTGTGGAAGGCGGTCACCAGATCCTGGATTTCGAGCAGGGCCATCTACTTCCGCGCCTCCCGCAACCTGGGATCGGTCGCCTTCTGCAGCCCCTCGCCCACGAGATTGAAGGCCAGCACGGTGAGGAAGATCGCCATGCCCGGGAAGAGCACGAGCCACCACATCCGCAGGTTGGAGCGGGCGTCGTTGAGCAGCGATCCCCAGCTGGCCGATGGCGGGGGCTGGCCGAAGCCGAGAAACGACAGCCCGCTCTCGGTGAGGATCGCGGCGGCGATTCCGAACGTGATCGGCACCATCACCGGGGCGAGGGCGTTGGGCAGGAGATGGCGGAGCATGATCCGGCCGGGGCCGGCGCCCGCCGCCCGGGCGGCGGTCACGAACTCCGCCGACTTCAGCCGGAGAAACTCGGCCCGCATCAGCCGGGAGATGCCGGGCCAGCCGGTCAGCCCGAGCACCGCCATCATCTTCCAGATCGTCGGCTTTTCCACGATCGCCAGCAGGGCCAGGATCAACACGAGCGTGGGGATGCACATCACGACCTCGGTGATCCGGCTCACGACCACGTCCACCCAGCCGCCGAAGTAACCGGCCAGGGCGCCGACCGTGATCCCGACCGTGGAGGCGATCCCCATCGATACGAAGCCCACGAGCAGGGCCACGAGCGTGCCGTGCACCATCTTCGCGAACACGTCCACGCCGTTCTGATTGGTGCCCATCAGGTTGAGCCGGCTCGGCCGCCCCTGATCCCGGGCCGGATTGGCGGGCCGCCCCGGCCACTCGTCGGCCCGCACGGCCCGGTAGGGATCCTGGAACACCAGGGGCCAGACGGCCCAGCTCTCGGGATCCTTGGCCGCGAGGTTTTTGGGATACTCCCCGCGAAACTTGTCCTGGGAAAAGATCACCGGCTCGAGATCGCGGGAGTAGTAGGCGAGGCAGGGGAAATAGATCCGCCCCTTGTAGCGGCAGACCACCGGTTTGGTGCCGGCGATCGCCGGAGCAAACAGGGCCACTCCGGCGAGGCAGCCCACGAACACGAGTCCGGCCATGGCCAACGGCATCCGCCGAAAGCGGGCCCAGGCCTCGGCCCAGAATCCTCGGGGCGGCGGCGTCCGTGGCTCGGCGACCGACGTCATTCGAGGCTCACCCGGGGATCGACCCACGCATAAAGGAAGTCGGCCAAGAGTTGGCCGGCGAGCGTGAGCAGGCTGAAGAGCAGCGTCAGGCCCATGATCGTGGGATAGTCACGCTCGCGGAGGCTCTCGAAGAACAGCCGGCCCATGCCGGGCCAGGTGAAGATCTGTTCGATGATCACCGAACCGCCGAGCAGCGCGGGCAGCGACAGCCCCAGCAGCGTCACCAGCGGGATCAGGGTGTTGCGAAAGGCATGATGGACGAGCACCCGGACAGGCCCGGCCCCCTTGGCCCGGGCAGTGCGGATGTAATCCTGCCGCAGCACCTCCTGGAGATTCGTGTTGATGAACCGGGTGTACCAGGCGAGGCTGACGTAAGTCATGCAGACGAGCGGCAGGACCGCGTGGCGGGCCACATCGGCAAGCCAGCCGAGCGTGGTCGCGTGGGGAAGGCCGCTCGTCATGCCAAACAGCGGCAGTTCCCAGGGAGTGCCCTCCGCTCGCACCGAAAAGATCACCTGCAGCGCCAGGGCCGCCACGAACGTCGGCACTGAATAAAGCATGTAGAGCCCGAGGCTCACGACCCGTTCATCGGGCCGGCCGCTGCGGGCCGCGGCATAGAGCCCCAGTGGGATCGAGATTGCCCAGGTGAGGAGCATGCTGCCGGCCGAGAGCCCGAGCGTCGGCCCAATCCGCTCGCCGATCAACTGCGTCACCGGAGCCTTCCGGGAAATGCTCCGCCCGAGGTCGCCGCGGGCCACGTTGCCGAGCCAGACGAAGTAGGCCTGATACCAGGGCTTGTCGAGGCCGTAGGCCGCCTTCATCCGTTCGAGGTCGGCGGGATTGAGCCGGCGGCTTGGGTCGGTCTGGGCCACGGCCACCGTCAGCGGCGTGCCGGGAATCGATCGGATCAGGCCGTAGACCAGAAACGAGATCAACAAGAGCGTCACCAGCCCCAGCGCCAGCCGACGCAGGAGATGATGGATCATGGCACGGGCTTCCAGAGGCTGCCGAACCCGGGCGAATAGTGAAAGGGCCCACGGGGGCTGAAGACGTAGCCGCGGAGATCCTTGGAGAAGCCGTAGAAGCTGTTTCGCCAGTAAAGCCAGGTGTAGGGCTGGTCCTCCCAGAGCAGTTCGTGGATCCGGGCATATTTTTCGGCTCGCTTGGCCCGATCCACTTCCGTGCGGCCCTCCACAAACAGTCGATCGACCTCGGGATTGGAGTAGCTGCCGAAGTTGCGGCCCGCGCCGGTGGCCCAGATGTTGTCCGAGGTGTCGGGATCGGTGCCCGTGCCCCAGCCGCCGAAGGCGGCATCGAACCGCTTTTCCAGCATCAGCTGTTGCAGCACCGTGAACTCGGTCGGCTTCACGTTCACCCGCACGCCGATCCGGTCGAGGCTCTGCTGGAGCAGCGTGCAGATGTCCTGGGCCATCGGCTGCTGGGAACAGACCACCGTGAACTCAAAGGGCACGCTCCGGCCGTCGATTTCCCGGTCCCGCAGCCCGTCGTTGTCGTGGTCGATCCAGCCGGCCTCGTCGAGCAGCGCTTCGGCCCGGTCGAGATCCTGCCGGTAGGCCTCGAGCGGCTTCTTCGTAGCCATCCAGGCCGTAGGGTGGAAGACGCCGGTGCAGGGGGAGTAGAGGCCGTGGCAGATCGTCTCCAGCATCTGCTCGTGGTCGAAGGCGTGGCTCATCGCCCGCCGCACCCGGCGGTCGGTGAAGAACGGGCTCTTCGTGTTCCAGGCGAAGTGGAATGAAACCCACTCCGGCGCCGTCGCCTTGGTATTGCGGGAGTAATAGTCATCACCGGTGGTCTGCGTCGTCCATTGCTCCGGCGTGAGGGCCATCTCGTCGATCTCCCCCTTCTTGAGCGCGAGCAGGGCGGTGTTGGGATCCTCGAGGATGCGGAACCGGATCTCGTGGAAGAACGGCTTGTCTCGCACCTGCTTTCCCGCGACCGTGTGCCAGCCTTCGCGGGCCCGGAGCAGAATCTCCTGGCCGCGGATCCGGGTGACGATCTCGTAGGGGCCGCCGCAGACCGGCTTGGCCTCGAGGGCCACGTGCGCCGGGCTGTCCTTGAGCGTGGGGTCGGCCTCCCAGGTCCCCTCGTAGATGTGCCGGGGGATCACCGGGAAGTTGATGTTCCAGACGTTGGTGGCGAGGGGCTCGCGGTGGAAGAAGACCACCGTGCGGTCGTCGTAGGCATGGACGCCGCGGAGCTGATCCGTGCCGCTGCGGACCGCCGGCACCGGCACCCGCTCGTCCATGATCACCCGGTAACTGAAGGCGACGTCATGGGCGGTGATCGGACGGCCGTCGCTCCAGCGGAGGTCATCCCGGATCACCACCTTGTCGAGCATGCTGTCGACGCTCGTCTGCCAGGTCGCCACCGTCTCGGCGGCTGCGAAGGGCTCCATCCGGCGGTCGAAGGAGAAGAGTCCGAAACTGGTCAGACCGAGCACGTCGCTCTCCGCCGCCGAACTGATGAGAATCGGGTTGGTGCTGTTGAGGTCGACGGCCAGATGCCGGTTGCAGCGGGCCGATTCGTCGGCCTCTCCCTCAGCCGGAAGCCGACCCAGGGCGGAGAGGATCGCCGCGTTGGCCTCGGCGGAGTCGTTCTTCATGGCCAGCGCCTCGGCCGTCGTGGCCAACGGAGGCTCCTCGGCGAGTTCGGCGGCGAGATCGGCCAGGGCATCGCGAACCGGCCGGTCGATCCAGGTGGTTTCCCGTTCGAGGGCATCGAGCGACGGCGGCTCAAACGGGGCTTCGACGACGGCCGGAGGTTCCGGCTTCGACGGCTCGGCTGCGGGCGATTCCGGGGTCGGCGGGACGGCCGGTGGCGAGAGCACCGGCTCCGGCTTGAGCGGCGGCTCCGCCGGCTTCCGGCCGCACCCGGCCAACAGCCCGATGACGAGGCAGGCCACCGACCCGAGAAAGACGCGAGGGGAATGCGAGGCCTGCATGCCGGTCTCCCGAGGTTTTCGGCCGGAAAACCCCGGATGCTACGGCGGTCGCCGCCGTCGGGTCAACCGGAAGAACGGAGCTGCCGGCACCCCGTCGTCAGACGCTCAGGGGAAGTGATGCCCCAGCTTCTCCCGCTTGGTGGCGAGATACCGCTCGTTGAACTCGTGGACCGGCGGCAGGATCGGCACCTGATCGACCACCTCGAGATCGAAGCCGCCATAAATAAAGGCATCGGTCTTCTTGGGATTGTTGGTCAACAATCGCACCTGCCGGAGCCCGAGATCCTTGAGCAGCTGGATGCCCACGCCGTAGTCGCGGGCATCGGCCTTGAAGCCAAGCGCCAGATTCGCCTCCACGGTGTCGAGGCCCTGATCCTGGAGGGCGTAGGCCTTGATCTTCTCCACCAGCCCGATCCCGCGGCCCTCCTGGGGCAGATAGACGAGCACTCCCGCTCCTTCGCGGCCGATCATCTCCAGGGCCATGTGGAGCTGGTCGCCGCAGTCGCACCGCAGGCTGTCGAGCAGGTCGCCGGTGAAGCAGGATGAATGAAGCCTCACAAGCGGCGCCGCGACGCTCGTCAGGTCCCCCGTCACCAGCACGATCGGCTGCTGGGTCTCGAACTTCACCTGGTAGGCGATGATCCGAAACCGGCCCCACTTGGTCGGCAGATCAGCCTCGGCGATCCGCTCCACGAGCTTTTCCCGCGCCCGTCGGGCCCGGATCAGTTCCTCGATCGAGATGATCTCCAGCTGATGATCGGCAGCGAGCTTGAAGAGCGCCTCGCGGTTGGCCCGGTTGCCCGCCTCGTCGAGCACCTCGCAGAGCACCCCGGCCGGCCGGCGGCCCGCCATCCGTGCCAGGTCGACCGCGGCTTCCGTGTGGCCAGCCCGCCGGAGCACGCCCCCCTCCTTCGCCACCAGCGGAAAGAGGTGACCGGGGCGGACAAAGTCGGTGGGCCGGCTGGCCGGATCGGCGAGCGCGGCGATCGCGGCCGCCCGCTCCGCGGCGGTGATGCCGGTCTTGGCTGAGACGTGGTCCACGGGCACCGTGTAGGCCGTCCCCAGCGGCGACGAGTTGGCGGCGCACATCATCGGCAGGTCGAGCCGCGCCGCCACGTCGGGCAGGATCGACACGCAGACCTGCCCGCGGCCGCGGCTGATCATGAAGTTGACGATTTCGGGCGTCGCGGCGTCGGCAGCGCAGATGAAGTCGCCCTCGTTTTCCCGGTCTTCGGCATCGACGACGATCACCACCTCGCCCCGGCCGATGGCGGCCACGGCGGCGTCGATCGTGGAAAAACGGCCCGACATAGGAACGGCCAAACGGGGCGATGGGGCGGGGGAGTGGGGGCAGATGCTCATCGATTATACGATGGCCGGTCGAGTCGCCGACGGCCGCCGCCGGCAAACCGCCATTTTCGCCGCAGGCCGCCGATGCTCGACCGTGAGGAATACATCGAACAGGCCTATCTGTTCCGGTCGTTCGGAGAGCGGATCGCCGCCGGGATCGCCGCCCAGGAGGCGTTGGCCGCGATCGGCGAGGAGGTGCTCGCCACCTCGAAGCTGCCGCTGGCGATCGGCTACCTCGTGGGCGAACTCAAGCTCGTGGGCACCCTCTCCACGGCGCTGGCCCGGCTGCCCCATTACTTCACGGCGTTTCAGACCTTCGTGATCGCGAAGGCCGAAGAGGAAGGGGGGCGGTTCGACATCCGCACCGCGCTGGCGATGCTCGAGCGGGAGGCGGCCTATCGGGGTGAGGGGGCGACACCCCAGGGGCTCTTCTTTTATCGGTTCGAGTGCCTGTCACGAAACCGGCTCGACTATGCCCACGGGCTCGCCGCTGTCGCCGACGACGACATCTTCGACGCCGACTGGCGGAGCTGGATCGCGACGGTGGCGCGGCAGGTGGGGCTGATCGACCTGGCCGATCTCGTGTTTGTGCGAAGCCCGGAGTATTGGCGGCTCGAGAAGCGGGACGCCCTGCTGGCCGGCCGCGATGGCGGCGAGCCCGACCGGCCGATCCTGTTCGGGGCCAAGGAAGGGCGGATCGCCCGGGCCAACCGCGGCAAGGATCCGCTCTTCTTCTTCGCCGCGCTCCAGCGGCAGCTCGGCTATCCGGCCATCCCGCGGGTGAAGGCCGCCGCGCCTTCGGCGGAGTC
>JBJOHE010000246.1:0-10733 GCA_046047895.1 Planctomycetota bacterium
GGCATCTGATTTCGAGTCAGACCGCTAGCCGTTCGCTTACCCTCCGGGGCCGATTCTAAACCGCCTCAGGTCGGTCCTCAAGATCGCCCCGGCGCCGCCGGGTGATTCGCCGGACAGCCTCTGGGCGGGATCGCCGACGCGGGTCGGCCTGCGCCGCTCGTAGCGAAAAACCGCGGCGTAGCGACTGCACGCCCCGTGCGGGCGGCGCGGGACCGAAGGGCCGCCGCTCGCCGCCGCCCGCCCCGCTGCCGATATCTGACAGCAGAGCGGGATTCCGACGCCTTGGCCGGCCGTCGCCCCGTCGGAGAAGGGCATTCATGGCGAAAGAAACCTGGCGACTCGTCACCCGGGGCACCGATGGCGAACTCGTGATCCACGACTTCGATTCCCCCGAGGCACTGCTTCGCAGCCACCTCCAGATCGGTTCCGACGACTGCTCGACCGACCTCGACCTTCGCGGCGCGCCGGTGTTCCGCGAACTGATCGGCCCGATGCCCGAAGGCCGCACGATCGTCCGCTACGAAACCCCGGACGTGTTCGAGGCGCTCACCAAGGAGTGGGCTCTGCCGAAGCCGCCGCGGAAGCGGCGCCGCAAGTCCGACGCCCCCGCCCAGCAGGCGACCGATGGCTGACACGATCTTCGGGAAGATCATCCGAGGTGAGATCCCGGCCCAGATCGTCCATGACGACGACCGCTGCCTCGCCTTCCACGACGTGGCTCCGCAGGCGCCGGTGCACGTGCTCGTGATCCCCAAAAAGCCGATTCCGTCGCTCGCGGAGGCGGGTGTCGAGGACCGTGATCTGCTGGGACACCTGATGCTGGTGGCCACCGACCTCGCCCGATCGCTCGGCCTGGCCGATGGCTACCGGCTCGTCGTGAACTGCGGCCCGGACGGAGGCCAGTCAGTCGACCACCTCCACGTCCACCTCCTTGGCGGCCGGCGGTTGGGCTGGCCTCCGGGCTGACGGCCGGGGAACCGAAGCCCGCAGCAGCTCAGCTTGGCATCTCCGCCCGGAGTTTTTCCAGCAGCCGCTTTGTGGCCAGGATCCCCTCGGCCTCGGGCAGTTCCTTGCCCTCGTATTCGATGCCGATCCAGCCGCGATAGCCGGCCTTGGTCACGATCTCGAGCATCCGGCGATAGTCGATCTTGGTCTCGTTGCCCTCGGCGTCGAAGTCGTAGCTCTTCGCGCTCACGCCCTTGGCGAACGGCATCAGGTCTGCCACGCCCTGATAGCGGTCGTAATCGTAGAAGTTGCCGAAGTCGGGAAGCGTGCCGCAGTTGGGCTTGTCCACGAGTTTCATCACGCCCGCCAGCCATGTGCCGTCGCTGGAAAGGCCGCCATGGTTCTCCACGATCACGTTGAGGTCCATCTGAGCTGCAAACTCGGCCAGCCGGCCGAGGCCGTCGGCGGCGAGCTTCTGCTGCTCCTCGAAGCTGCCCTTGCTGGCGGCATTGACGCGGATCGAGTGGCAGCCCAGACGCTTGGCGGCGTCGAGCCAGGGATAGTGATTCTCGACGGCCTGCGTCCGGGCCTTCTCGTCGGGATCGCCGAGGTTGCCCAGGCCGTCGCACATGATCAGGAGGTTTTTGACCCCCTCGCCGGCGGCGCGGCCGGCGAGATCCGCGAGATACTCGGAATCCTTCGCCTTGTCCTTGAAGAACTGGTTGACGTATTCGACGGCGGAGATGCCGAACTGCTGCTTCGCCGCGCGGGGAAAGTCGAGGTTGTCGAGCTTGCCGGCAAAGATCGTCGAATGCAGCGACCACTCGGCGAGCGAGATTTCGAACGGCGGCTTTCCACCGCCCGCTGCCGCCTCCTCGGCGGCCATGCCCATCCGGTGCACAGCCAAGCCCCCGGCGGCCGCTGAAGACGCTGCCAGAAATCCACGGCGAGTGAGAGAATCGAGCCGCGGGCCCGACGGAGACGAGGATTCGAACATGGTGCACCCCTGGGGATTCCGTGTCCGCGGCTTGACCTGAGCGCCACGGCAGCACCGGGAAGGTATCAGATTTCGCTGCGCCAAACGAGGCGAACGCCCCGCGGGTGCCGCCCTCCGGGTACGATCCGCGGGCCCGTTCACCCGGCCAAACGAGTCCTTCGGCATGACGACCGCCGCCTCTCCACTGCTCATCGTGACGGTCGATCGGCTGCCGGCCTGGCTGCTGCCCCCCTGGGGCTGCACCTGGTCGTCGATGCCCACCCTCACGAGCCTTGCCGCGCGGGGCGTCGTCTTCGACCGTTGCCTGGCCACGAGCGACGATCCGGCGGCCACGCTGACCGTCCTCGGCGGCGGGGGACCGGCGGTCACGGGCCCCGGTGGCTGGCCGCTGCTCGCCGCCGCCTGCGAGGCGGGCCTCGCGCCGGTCTTCATCACCGACGATCCAGACTTGGCAGCCGGGGCAGACAACGGCCCGACCGGCCCGACGATCGTTCATGTCCCGATGAGGCCCGCAGAAACCGCGGCCGCCGACGAGGCCGCGACAAACCTCGGCCGGCTGTTCGCGGCGGCGGCCGAGCGGCTGGCCTCGTCCGCGCACCGGCTCGTCTGGTGCCATGCCGCGAGTCTCGGCGAGACCTGGGACATGCCGGCGGAGTATCGAGAGGCCTACCTCGACCCGGACGACCCACCGCCGCCCGCCGGCACCCGGGTGCCCAACCTGATGATCGACGCCCAGACCGACCCTGACCTGATCGTGGCGGTGCGACATGTCTTCGCCGGTCAGTTGACGCTCCTCGATCACTGCCTCGGCAGACTCGTCGAAGGCATCCCGCACGGGGGGCGTGGATGGGCCATCCTCGTGGCGGGCGTGCGGGGGCTGGGCCTCGGCCTCCACGGCCGGCTGGGCCCTGGCCCAATGCCCCCCTTTGGCGAACTCATCCACCTCCCGGCGATCGTCGTCGATCCGGCGGGGCGGATGGCGGCTCAACGCGTCGGCGGCCTCATCACCCCGGCCGATCTGGCGGCCACGCTCCTGGAAGCGGCCGGCCGGCCGGCCCCGCAATCAGCCGACCCCCGACTCGGCCGCAGCCTGATGCCCCTCCTCCACGACTGGACGTGGCCGGGCCGCGATCGGGTGATCTGCTCGGCTGTGGACGGCACCGCCGTGGCCACCGCTGCCTGGCTGCTGGTGTCGCCGTCGGCAGCCGGATCGGCTTCCGCCATCCCCCGGCTCTTCGCCAAGCCCGACGACTTCTTCGAACTCTCCGATGTGGCCGATCGCTGCCCCGCTGTCGCGGAGGAACTCTCGGCCCTGGCCGCCACCGACCCCGACGACGCCTGGACACGGCCCCTCTCGCCTCTCGCCGCCGAGGGTGTGTGAGCGAGGGCCTCGGGCTCGGGGCTTCGGCCGCTCTTTCCCCGGGAAAACCAGCTTCCCCGGGCCCCGGTTGGCCGCTACCATCCGCGGCCCTCAGCCGGCGGTCGGCGGATCGTGCCGGGAGGGCGGACCCGCACATCCAAGCCTGTTGCATGCGTTTCTTGCACCGTACTCGCTTTCTGTTCGGCCTCGCCTGGCTGGGCGTGGCCTTCAGCCTGGCGACAGCCGCGGCCGACGACGCGGTGCGGCCGGTGCGGGTGCGGGTGCAGTGGGGCGGCGGCACTCCCCGCAGCTGGACCGGCTGCATCACGGTGAGCGATGAGCGGGCCGATGCAGATCCGCCGGCGGCGGCCGCGATCGCGTGGCAGACCCTCTGCCGTGAAGCCGATGCCGCAGCGCTGGCCCATGCCACTCCCACCGGGATCGAGATCCATCAGCCCCGCCCGATCGCGAGCGATGGCGTGGAACTCACCATCCACGATTGGCCGCGGGCCCGGCTGCGGGTGGAACTCGGCCCCACCGGCCTGGCAGGTGCCGGCGTGGTCATGGACGTGGCAGTGAGTGACGTGCTCGATGCACCGCAGCAGCAGCCGCTGGGCGCCGATGGCAACCGGCTCACGATCGCTGCCGCGCCGAGCGAACCCTTGCAGGTGACGCTGGCTGATGCGGACCCAGCCACCGGGGCCGCCACCACCGTCCGGCGTCCGGGCGACATCCTCCGCTTTCGGGTCGATCCGCTCATCCCGCTCAAGCCGGGCGTGGGCGACGTTGAGCTGCGGCTACGGCTCTCGCCGGCCCGGCAGGAGGCCCCGCTCGACACCCAGGCCACGAAGCTCGTGCCGCTTGCTCCGCCGGCCGGACCGACGCCGGTGGGAGGTCGACAGCCCACGCCCTTCGCCGGCGTCGACTTCGAACTTTCGCTTCCGGCCGAGGAGGGTGTCTACGAGGTTGCTCTCGAAGCAGTGGAACTCCGCGGGCTCCGCTGGACCAAACCGCTTGCCAGCCGGGTGATTCAGGTGGTGGCAATCGCCGCTGACCCGCCCGCGGTCGATGACACGCCCTGGGAACCCGTCTACGAACTCGACCCGCGGAGCCCCAGGTTGCACGAGCGGCTCCGCCGGCTACCCGGCCGCGGCCTCGCGGCGATCCCGCTTCCCGCCGTGCCGCTACCTGCGATGCCACGCCCCTCCCTGCCACTGCCCCGGCTTCCCGAGGTGCCCGTCGCCCTTCCCGACGTGTCGGCCATGGTGCCTCGGCTCAGCGGCCTGCTCACAAGCGGCCATTCCGTGGTTGCGGCCCACCCCCTCGGGCCCGTGCTCAATCTGCCTCCGGCCGCGGAGGCCGACCGGCCGAGTTGGGAGGCGATTGCGATCGCCGGTGCCCGAGAGGGCCTGCCCCATGCTGTCGAGATCGTCTACCCGACCGATCAACGGGCCACGCTCGCGGTGTGCGTGCTCGAACCCGACGCGGCCGGCGGCAGCGTCGAAGTGCGGCACGCGGGTGGCTTTACCGTAGATAATCGTTGGTCGAACGCCGCGGCTGAACAGGCGACCCATCGCTTCGTCTTCTGGCCGACCTGCCGCACGCCGGTGATCGTGCTCGCCAACCCCGACACCGACTCCCCCGCCCTCGTCAGCCGCGTGCGGGTGCTCGCCGGCCCGCGGCGGCTCGAGCGGCCTGCGGCCAGCCGACCGGCGGGGCCGCTTCCAGTTGGAAGCCGGCGGCTCACCTACGCCCTCTTCCCGGAGCCCGATCTCGCCCGCCTGGCCGGCGGGGGCCAGCGGGCCACCGATGACGGCCGGGGGTTTGCCGACTGGCTCACCCAGTTTGCCGCGGTGCGGCACGCCGCCGAACTCGCGGCGTCCGACGGCCTCGGAGGCGTGGTCGCCACCGTCTTCGCCGACGGCGCGGCAGCCTGGCCCACGAGCCTCACCCGCTCGGCGCCCCGCTGGGATGCCGGCGGCGACGGCCCGCTCGACCCGGCCCCGAAAGACATCCTGACGGCGCTCGAGCGGGTCTGCGGCCGCGAGGGATTGTCGCTGATCCCGGCCGTGCGGTTCGATGCGGCCCTCCCGGCGCTCGAAGCCGAACGGGCGACCGGCGCTGCCGCCGGCATCGTGTGCGTCGGTGGCGACGGCCGGCCGCGGCAACTCCCGGGCGGCCCCCACTACAACATCCTCGATCCTCGGGTGCAGCAGGCGGTCGAGCGGATCGTGGCCGACCTTGCCGGCCGGCTTCGCGGCAGCCAGACCACGACCGGAATCGCGATCGAACTGCCCCACGACGGCTGGCTGCATCTCCCCGGGCTCGCCTGGGGACTCGACGATGTGACCTTCGGCAGGTTTCTCACGGCGATCGGCGAGCCGGAGCCGCAGCCGGCGGCTGACGCCGACAGGTTCGCCGAACGGGCCCGACTCGTCCGCGGGCCGCTGCGACAGCAGTGGCTCAGCTGGCGGATGTCGGAACTGATCGCCTTCCACGCCCGACTCGCGGCGGTCGTCGCCGGCCCCGACGGCCGGTGGCCGCTGTATCTGATGCCGACCACACTCTTCACCGCCGGCGACCTCGCCCGACGGTTCGAGCCGCGGGCAGCCTCCAGCCCGGATCAGACCGACGACCTGATCCGCGAGGCGGGGCTCGTCACCACGCTGCCCGAAACCGCGGCCCACGGAGGTCGACTGGTCTTCATGTCGCCGCAGGTGGTGGCAGAAGCCGCCTCGCTCTCCGAGCGCGGGGTGGTCGCGGCGGCCAACCGATCGCTCGCCCTGGCCCGTGCAGCCGTGACAGCGGCCGATCGCGGCAGCAGCATCGTCGTGCGGCCTCTGTCGCTCGATCTCTCAGGCGTCGTGCCCCATGGTCCCTTTGGCACAGCGGCGGCGGGCGGCCCCGCCTCGGTGCGGATCCTGCCGGCCTCCGCCGCGGGCGATCGGGAACTCGCCGCGACGCTCGTGGCCGCGGATGCCTCGGTGGTGTTCGACATGCGACCGGCCTTGGCGACCTCAGTCGCTCGGCCCGCGGCCCGCCAGGCCTGGGAGGCGCTGCCCGCCGGCCCACTCCCGCTCGTTGGCTCGCTCCCCGCGCCGTTGGTGGTCCGCTCCCGGGTCGCCTCCGACCGCACCTGGCTGGAAATCGTCAACGCCGCCCCGGCTCCGGCGACTGCCCGGCTCACGCTCGGCGACAGCCCGGCCGCGGTCATCGATGCGGTGTCGGCCGCCGCCTTCCCCTGCGAGCATGGCGGCGTCGGCATTCCGCTCGATCCCTGGGCCGTCCGCACGATCGTCATCGACGGAAGCTGCCGGATCGAGGCCGCGGCGATCGACTACGATCAGGCGGAGATCAAGGCCACGGCGGCCCGGATTGAACGGCTGCGGCAGCGACTCGGAGTGCTGCATGTGCCCGAGCCCCTCGATGTGCTCGACAATCCGGGATTCGAACTGGGCCTCGCCCAGCCTGCGGGCAGCTCCGGCCAGCCCCCCGTCACCGGTTGGGAACTGCTCGAGTCGCGGCGCGGCTCGCTCCAAATCGTGCCCGGCATTCCCTCGGCCACCGATCCCGACGGCCTCGCGGCCCCGAGCCGAGGGCTCGAATTCTCGTCCTTCAACGGGCTCTCCACCCTGCGCAGCAATCCCTTCGCTCCGCCCAAGACCGGTCGGATCAGCGTGGCCGCCTGGCTGCGTGTGAAGCCGGGCGACCAGCAACCGCCGCTGAGAATCGCCGTCGAGGGAGTCGAGGACGGCCGCGAGTATTATCGATTCGCCGCCATTGGCGGACTCGCGGGTGGCCGACCGCTGACCGGCGAATGGTCGCTGTTCGTGCTCCAGGTCGACGACCTTCCGCCCGGCCGGGTGGACTCGATGCGGGTGCGATTCGACCTCCTCGGGCCGGGAGGCGTGCAGATCGACGATGTCAGCGTCTACGACCTCGCCTTCGATGAGACGGAACGCACCGGGCTCGCCCAGGAAATCGCCCGCATCGACCACCGCTTCAAACAGGGCGACGTGGGTGCCGCGATCGTGGGGCTCACCGGTCACTGGCCGGCGTTTCTCGAGGCGTTCGTGAGCGACGAGGCCGTAGCGGCCCGGGAACAGCTCCGCTCGCCTGCCGCGTCGCCGGGCGGGGGCGGGCCGCCGCCACCCGAACGACGCCAGGGGGCCCTCGACCGGTTTCGAAGCTGGTGGCAGTGACCCAGCCGTCCGGCCCGTTGACCGATTGAAATCACGGCCGGTAGAGTCGGGGCCCGCAGCCGGGAGCAGCCGGCCGCGATTCCACTCCCTCCAGGTTGTTCATGCCCGCCAACGCCGCTGATTCCCCGGCCTCCGCCGCCTCCCGCCTCGAACGCCTTATCCGCATCGGAGAAACCCACGTGGGCCGGGGCGTGTTCGCCCGCCGCCGGCTGAAGGCCGACATCGTGCTGGGTGAGATCCTGGGCGAAACGCTCGACGACCACCCAGAAGACTCCAGCTACGTCATGGAGTTGCCGAGCTGCAAGCTTCTCGAACCGGCCCCGCCGTTTCGGTTTCTCAACCACAGTTGCGAGCCGAACTGCGAGATTTTCTACTGGGAGGCCGAGCCCGGGACCGTGCAGGAAGATCGTTTGTGGCTGCAGACGATCCGTCCGATCGAGCCGGGAGAACAGCTCCTGATCGATTACTCCTGGCCGGCCGACGCGGCGATTCCTTGCCGCTGTGGCGCGGCCGGCTGCCGGGGATGGATTTGCGATCCTGCCGAACTGCATCTGGTCGCGAGTCCGGCGGAATCGTGACAGCCCCGCCCGGCCGGTCGTGGCCCTGGCGGCTGGCCGGCTGGTGCGGCGTGGTGGCCTGCACGCTCGCCGCCGGCGTGGGGCTCACCCAGCTGCGGATCGACGACGACCTTCGCACGCTGATCCGCGACGGCGGCGATGACTTCGCCGTGATGGACGAGATAGCGGCCATCTTCGGTCCGCCCGATCGGGAGTGCCTGGTGCGGGCGACCGCCCGTGACGGCGACATCTTCGCGGCGGGGCCGTTGGAGGCGTTGGCCTCGCTGGCCGAGCAGCTTCGTCAGGTTGAGGGCGTGGCCGGAGTGCGGTCGATGTTCGACGTGCGCCGCCAGGGAATGATCGGCGCCGTCTTGCCAGTGATTCCCCGCACCGCGGAACCGCTTGACGCCGACCGCCGGGCCGAAGCCCGGGAGCGGGCGGCACGGCATCCGCTCGTGGCAGGCCAACTGCTCTCGACCGACGCCGCCTCGGCGCTCCTGCTCGTGCGGCTGGAGGAGGCCTTCGACCGAGGCCCGCTGCTTGGCGAGGTGGTCGCCCGGCTCGAGGCCGTGATCTCAGCAGCCGCCGACGGCCCGCTGGCCCTCGAGCTCACCGGCGTGCCCGCGCTCCGGGAACAGGCCACGCGGGCGCTGCGGCGCGACATGCTGGTCTTCAACTCGCTCGGCCTTTCGTTGGCGGTGATCCTCTCGGCCACGGTGGCCCGGAGCCTCCGGAGCACGATCGTGGCCTGCGTGCCTCCGTTCATGGGTGCCGTCTGGGCGATGGGGGTGCTCGGGCTCTGCGGAGCGCCCGTCAACATCCTCACGAGCGTGGTGCCGTCGCTCGCCCTCGTCGTGGGCACCTGCGACTCGATCCACTTCATCGAAGATCTCCGCCGCAGCGCCCGGCGAGGCATCCATCCGGTGGCCGCCTCGGGCAGCGCGATGCAGCGGATCGGCACCGCCTGCGGGCTGACGAGCATCGTGACCGCGATCGGCTTCGCGTCGCTCTCCATCGCCCGGATCGACGCCGTCCGCACCTTCGGGATGGCCGCCGCCGTCGGCGCGCTGGCGAGTTTCGCCGCCGTCACGCTCCTCACCCCGCTGCTTGCAGCGCTGCCCTTCCTTTCCGGCGTGCGGCTTGGCCGCTCCTCGCGGCGGGCGGGGCGGCTCGCCAATCTGTTGGCGGCTTGCTCGGTCCGGCGGGCCTGGCCGCTGGCCGCGACCGCCTGCCTCGCCACGACCGGCCTCGGGCTCCTCGGCGGCCGACTCGATGCCGACAGCCGGGTGGTCGATTCGCTTCCCCGTACGGCTCCGGCCTCGCAGGCGCTCGTCCACGTCGACCGGGAGTTTGGCGGGGTGATGGGTATCGACGTGGTAGTCGGCTGGCCGGCGGATGTCGACTGGCGGTCAGCCGAGGTGCTCGCGGCGCTCGAGCAGGCGGCGGCCGTCCTCGAAACCGAGGCCCGGATCTCGCCCCCGGTGTCGCTGGCCGATGTCTCGGCAGCGCTCCCGGCCCGGGCCCGCGGCCGGCTCGACGCCGCCGAATTCACCGATCTGGTCGCGGCCGAAGAGCGGCTGGCGATCGTGCGGGCCCGGGTCTCCGACCTCGGCTCCCGCACCCTCGAGGGCGTCTATGACCGGATCGACGCCCGGCTGGCGGAGCTCGCCCGCGCCCGGCCCGGCTGGCGGTTTCAATTGGCGGGAATGTCGGTCGTCTCGGCCCGCAACATCCGCCAACTCGTCCGCGACCTCAACTCGAGCCTGCTGCTCGAAGTGATCGTGATCGGCTGCATCCTGGCGGTCGCGTTCCGCTCGCCGCTGGCGGGCATCGTCAGCCTTGTGCCCAACGTGTTCCCCCTGACGGTGATCGCCGCCGTACTCGTTGGCACGGGCCGCGGACTCGATCCGGCGAGCGTGATCGTGTTCAACGTCTGCCTCGGCCTGGCGGTGGACGACACGGTGCACGTGCTCACGGCGCTGATGCGGCAGCGGCGGCCCGGGATCTCGATGGCCATCGCCGTTCGCCGGGCCGTGGTCGAGACGGGCAACGCCGTGGTGATCGGCGGCGTGGTGCTCTCGGTGGGATTCGCGGCCGTGATGGCGAGCACTGTGCCGACCCTGGCCGGCTTCGGCCTGCTGGCGTGCGCCGCCGTCGCGGCGGCCACCGTCGCCGAACTCGTGTTTCTCCCGGCGCTGCTCGTGGTCACCGACCGACTCGTGACGGCCTGGTGGCCCGGCGTCCCCGACCGGATCTTCGGCCGCCGTACCTGAGCCGGGGCTACGGGATCAGCGAACCGCGGCGGCCAGCTCCGCCACCGCCTCGACAGCGGCCACAATCTGCTCTTCGGAGTGCTCGCTCGTGATGAAGAATCGCACCCGGGCGGCCGACTCCCGCACTGCCGGATACAGGATCGGCCGGGCGTTGATTCCCTGGTCGAGGAGCGCCTGCGACACCGCCAGGGCCCGCTGGGAACTGCCGAGGATCACCGGGATCACGGGCGTGTCGCCGCTGTCACCCGTGTCGAGGCCGGCGTCATCGGCGAGTTTCAAAAACAGGGTCGACCGCTCTCGGAGCCGCTCCACCCGCCAGGGCTCCCGCCTCAGCACCCGCACCGCCGCGAGTGCCGCGGCCGCGTTTGGCGGCGAGCAGGCGGTCGAAAACACGAAGGC
>JBJOHE010000247.1:0-8335 GCA_046047895.1 Planctomycetota bacterium
CGGAGTGGTGGCCGGCCTGGGCGGGATCGGGTTTCACGTGGTGGGCGAGTGCGTGAAACACTTCACGCTCGGCTCGTTCGTCCACATGGAGGCGGGTGAAGCGGCGGCCGAGGGTTCGCTCTTCGAGCCGGTCGAGGGTGAGTTTCACCCCTGGATGCTGCTCGCCGTGATGGCCGCCGGCGGCCTTGCCTCGGGCCTGCTCGTCTACACCTTCGCGCCCGAGGCCGAAGGCCACGGCACCGACGCCGCGATCGACGCCTTCCACAACAAGCGGGGCGAGATCCGGGGCCGGATTCCGATCATCAAGACGATCGCCTCCGCGATCACGCTCGGCACCGGCGGCTCCGCCGGCCGCGAAGGCCCGATCGCCCAGATCGGGGCCGGCTTTGGCTCGTTTCTCGGGAGCCTGCTCAAGCTCCCGGCCCGCGACCGGCGGATCATGCTCGCCGCCGGCATGGGCGCGGGCGTGGGCGCGATCTTCCGCGCGCCCCTGGCCGGAGCCGTGTTTGCCGGTGAGATTCTCTACCGCGACGCCGACATCGAAAGCGACGCGATCGTTCCCGCGGCGATGGCCTCCGCGATCGCCTACTCGGTGTTCTGCCTCTGGCTGCCGCCCGACCTGCGGTTCACGCCGCTGTTCGGCCGCCATGTCTTCTACGACGTCGGCTCGCCGCTCGAACTGCTCCCCTACGGAGCCATGGCGATCCTGCTGGTGATCGCCGGCGTGGCCTACATCAAGACCTTTTATGGGGTCCATGCCCTGTTCAAGAAGCTGCCGATCATGCCCCATCTCCGGCCGATGATCGGCGCGGTCCTGGCCGGGCTCGTCGGCCTCGGCATGTATTTTGGATTCGGAAACAACCCCGATGCCCTCGCCGTGCTCGCCAGCGGCTACGGCACGCTCCAAAAGACGATGGCCGGCACGGTCGAGGTGGGCGGCACGCTGCTCGTGGCCGTGGCCCTCGTGAAGATTCTCACCACCTCGCTCACGATCAGCTCCGGAGGATCGGGCGGCGTGTTCGGCCCGTCGATGGTGATCGGAGGATGCCTCGGCTCGGCTGTCGGCCAGGCGTTCCACGCCTGGTGGCCCGAACTCGTCCGCCAGCCGCAAGCCTTCGCGATCGTGGGCATGGCGGGCTTCTTTTCAGGCTGTGCCCGCGCCCCGCTCTCGACCGTGCTCATGGTGAGCGAGATGACCGGCGGCTACGGCCTGCTGCTCCCCACGCTCTGGGTCTCCACGCTCACCTTCCTCCTGGGCCGCCGCTGGACCCTCTACGTCAAGCAGGTGCCCACCCGGCTCGACTCGCCAGCCCACCGCGGCGACTTCTTCGTGGATGTGCTCGAGGGCATCCGCGTGGAAGACGTCTACCGCCGCGACCGTCCGCCCCGGCTGATCTACGAAGGCGAGCCGCTCTCGGGCATCGTCCACGCCCTGGCCGAGTCGACCCAGCGGTATTACCCCGTGGTCGACGCCGAAGGCCGGATGGTGGGCATCTTTTCGGCCGAGGACGTGCGGAGCTACCTCTACGACGACGCGATCTGGCGGATCGCGAATGCCCGCGACGTGATGAAGAGCAAGGTGGTGACGGTCAGGCCCGACGAAGACCTCAACTCAGCTCTCGGCAAGTTCACGTCGCTCAACGTCGACGAACTCCCCGTCATCGACCCGGTGGAGCAGGGCAAACTCCTCGGCATGCTCCGCCGCAAGGAGGTGATCGCCGCCTACAACCGCCGGCGGATCGAGCACGAAAAGCACCGCCTCGCCGCCGCGGGGTGAGCGACGGGCTCACTGGCAGTCGGCGCAGCCGGGGCCGCCGCCGGCAGGACCGCCGTAGCTGCCGCAGCTGCCACAGCCGCCGCACTGCTCGCAGTTGTCGATGCCCATCTCATCCTTGTAGGCCTTCTGGGCCGCGGCTTCCTTGGAGAGTTTGAACTCGGGTCCGGCCGGGAAGTATTGGATGTCGTCTTGCAGGTAGTAGGCGCTCGGAAGCGTCTGGCCCCCCACGTCCACCTGGCAGCCGGTCGTGGCGAGACCAGCGATTGCCACGGTCGCGGCGAGGAGCCGTGCGACCAAGGGCCGGGCGGAGGATTGTGGCGAGACGGTCGAGCGAAGCGGCGTGGTCATGGTGTCCACCTGCGGGTCGGGTCGCCTTTCGGCGGCGAGCGATCGGGGGCAGCCCGTCTGGCAGCCTTCCCAATCACTCCTCGTATCGACCGATCCGATCAGCAAACTTCAGGCAACCGTCACGACCCGAACCCGAGCCCATCCGACCTTGTCCGGGCCGCCCCAGCTTTCCCAGCTTCCGGCCTCTCAGCCAGCTACGGGCCACCGTGGGGCATCTGGCTCGGCTCCGGGCGAGCCGGCCGCCGGCCCGAGCGTGTACAACGAGCGGCATGCGGCGAGTTGCTTTGGTTGTTGTCGTTGCCTGTCTGCCGCTCGGCCTCGGGCTGCCAGCCGCCCGCGCTCCGGCCCAGGTCGTGCTGCCGCCCACGGTGGGCCTGCCGGCGCGGGCCTCGCTCGTGCCCGGGCCAGGCTACGATCTCGCGCTCGAAACCCTCGCGAAGGGCGACTATTCGACCGCGCTCGAACTGGCCGAGCGAAATGCCTCGGGCAGCATCCGGATCGGGGCCGACCGGTGGATCGATTCGATTCCGGCCGCCGCGGTGGTCGGGGAATGCCTGTTCGAACTCGGCCGCTACCGCGAGGCCGCTGCCCGCTACGAGGAGGCGCTGAACCTCCAGGCGGCTTATTCGCAGTGGCTGCTCTCCGTCCAGTTTCCCCAGCAGCCCCTGCAGCCGGTGCGGCGGCCGCGGGCAGCCGGCTGGGGCCGCAGCCAGCGAAACACGGCGCCGGCCGCGATTCCCGAGCGGATGACGATCCGGCAGAAGGCGCCCGACGTCCAGGAGACGCTCCAAAAAGGGGGCGTGCTGGCCTCCGACTACGACCGGCCCATCCGCCCCCAGGAGATCGTGCGGGGCCTGACAATCGCCGCCTACCGGTTTGGCAGCATCATGGGGGAACTGGGCCGAGACAATCCCGCACTCGACGCCGTCGCCCGTGGCCTGGCCAAGCGGCCGGCCCCGGCAAACCACTATTCCCAGGCCTGGGTCGACGTGCCGCTGGGCATCGCGCTCTGGGCCCAGGGCAAGCCAGACCAGGCTCAGCCGCTGCTCACCCGCGGGCTCGTGATCGGCAACCAGTTCGACCACCCGCTCACCGCCTGGGCGTTGATCGTGCTCGGCCGAATCGCCCTCGATGCCGACCGCAACGACGATGCGGTGAAGTATTTCGAGGAGGCGACCTACGCCGCAGCCGATGACGGCGATCTGCGGGCGATCGAAGAGGCGTTTGCGCTCGCCTGGCAGGCCTACCATCTCGCCGGCCTCCGGGGCGTGCCGCCGTCGATCCGGCTCGCGGCGGAGGCCTCCCGCGGCGGGCCGGCCGTGCTGCGGGCTCGGCTGCTCGCGATGCAGGCCGAGACGGCGGCGACCGCAGGCGATCGACCGACGGCCGAGGCGGCGCTCAAGGCGATCGACGGCCGCCTCCTGCGGGGCGAGGCGGGCCGCGGCCCGCTCGGCTGGATCGCCGCCGCCGCGACGGCGATCGTCGGCTATTCGGCCGGAGATCTCGCAGCGGGTGACCAGGCGGTCGAACAGGCGCTCGCCCTCGCCCAGAGCCGATCGCTCCCGCTCTTTCGCCTCGGCCAGCTCGTCGATCTTGTGCGGGCCGGATCGAATCGCGTCTCCGACCGGCAGGCCGACGGCTGGTTTGCCGGGTGGCTCGCCGATCCCTCGCCTCGCGATGTCGCCGCCGATCCGATCGGGAGCCTCGCGATCCTGACGGCGCCGCGGGACGTGGCCTTCGACACCTGGGTGGCCGTGGCCGCCCGCCGCGGCAACGAGGAGGCGCTCGCCGCGGCCGAGGCCACGATGCGGGCACGATGGATCGCGGCCCGGCCGCTCGGCGGCAGGCGGGCGGCGGTGCTCCGGTTCCTCGCGGCCGACCGCCGCTCGCTCGACGCGGTGGAGGCCGCCCGGCGGGATGCGATCGTCGCGGGCACCCCGGGGCTCGACGCGATCCTCACGAGGTCGGCCCAGCTCCGAAGCGATCTTGCCGCCACGGTCGCTGCCGCACCGGAAGCCGGCCTGGCCGGTGCGCCGGCGGCCTGGCGAGACTACGCCGAAACCTCGCTGCGGCTTCAGCAGGTGGTGGCGAGCCTGGCGATCGGCCGGCAGGCCACGCCGCCGGCGTTTCCACCGCTCTCCTCCACCGCGGAGATCCGCCGCCGGCTGGCGAAGGGACAGGCGCTGCTGTCGTTTCACTGGACGGCATCGGGCCTGTTTGCGGCGTTCGAGACGAGCGACCGGCTCATCGCCTGGCAGGTGAGGCAGGCGGCCGGCATTCCGGGGGAACTCGCCGTGCTCGCCGCCGAATTCGGCCTCGGCGAACGGCTCGCGACTGTGACGAGCGAGCGGCTCCTGGGCAGCGAGTGGCAGGGCTCGGCTGCGCGGCTCGAACGAATGCTGTTTGAAAACTCGCGGGGCGTGTCGCTGGCCGACGGGATCGACGAACTGGTGATCGTGCCCGATGGCTGGCTCTGGTATCTGCCCTTCGAGATCCTGCCGATCGCGTCAACCCAGGCCGGCGAAGCGGCTCGGCCCCTGCGGGAGCTGGTCAGGCTTCGCTACGCGCCCACCCGCACTCTGGCCGTGCTTCGCTACGAATCCCGCGGGCCGGGCCTGGCCGGCGGCATCGTGGGCCGGATGGGCCGCGGCGAAAAACCGGCCGCTGGCTTCGACGCGATGGAGGCGATGCTTGCCGGTGTCGATCGCCGGGTGGTGTTCGAGCCGGCCGCCTCCGCCCCCCCGCCGGCGCTCGTGGGATCGCTCTGCGATTCGCTCGTGATCGCCGACGAATTGGCCGCGACCGACCCGGCCGCGGTGCCGCTGCTCACAACCGGTGCAGGCCGGCCCGGCATCACACCGGCCGACTGGCTTGCCGCGCCGGTCAAGCAGCCGCAGCGGGTGGTTCTGCCAGGTCTCCAGTCGGCCGTTGCCGGCGGCCTCGCCAAGCCGCCGTCGCGGCCAGGCAGCGAACTCTTCCTCACCGCGACCGACCTCGTCGCCGCCGGGGCCCACACCGCTCTCCTCTCCCGCTGGCGGATGGGCGGGCTCACGGCGAGCCAGCTCGTGCAGGAGTTTCTTCGCGAGGCATCGCGGGGCGAGCCGGCCCCAGCTGCCTGGCAACGGGCGGTCGACCTGATGCTGCCCGAACCGCCCGACCTCGACCGTGAGCCGCGGATCGAGCACCGCGGCGGGGGCCTGCTCGCCGACTCGCGGCATCCGCTTTTCTGGAGCGGGTATTTGCTCATCGACTGCGGAGGCGGGGCCTATGCAGCTGCCGCTGAGCCGCCGGCTCGGGCCGCTCCCGCTGGCGGCCCGGCTCCTCCGCCCGGTCCCCGGCCTCCCGCAGACGGGGCTCCAGCCTCGGGGCCGATGCCGCCGGCGATTCTCGCGCCACCGCCGCCACGGGCCGAGCCATGACCGGCGGCGAGGCCTGGGGCCTGCTCGTGCTCCTGCTCTCGGGATTCGCGGCCGGCGGCATCAACGCGATCGCAGGCGGCGGCACGATCCTCACCTTTGCCGTGCTCTCGGCGATCCTGCCCCCCGATCCCGGTCGGCTCGTCGCCGCGAACGTGACCAGCAAGATCGGCATCTGGCCCGGCGCGGTGGCCGCGGCCTGGGCCTACCGCGGCTCCCGGGAAGCCCAGCCTGCCTGGGCCCGCTGGCTCCTCTGGCCGAGTGGCGTCGGGGCGGTGATCGGCGTGGGGCTCCTGCGGGTGCTGCCCAAGGAGTCGTTCGACGCGGTGGTGCCCTGGCTGATTCTGCTGGCGGCGGCGCTGTTTGCGATGCAGCCGCAGCTGACGCGGCTCGCGCTGGCGATCGTTCGCCGGCAGGAGTCGGCGAGCAAGGCGGGCGACCCTCCGGAACACTCGCTGCCGGCCGGCCGGTTCGCCTTCGTGTTCGCGCTCCAGCTGCTCGTGGGCATCTACGGCGGCTACTTCGGAGCCGGGATCGGGATCCTGATGCTCGGCACGCTCGCCCTCCTCGGCCTGGGCGACATCCACGCGGTCAATGCCTCGAAGAACCTGCTCGGCGCCGTGGTCAATGGCGTCGCCGGCGGAGTGCTCGTGGCGGCGGCGGTGGCCGGCGGCTTTCGGGTCTCCTGGCTGCACGCCGGCATCCTCGCGGCCGGCTCGATCGCAGGGGGCATCGTCATCGGCCATGCGGCCCAGCGGCTGCCGGCAGCGGCTGTCCGCCGGCTCGTGGCGATCATCGCCTTTGCTCTGGCCGGCTATCATCTCTGGCGGGAGTGGACCGGCTGACATCCAGCCCGCCACGACCGCAGCCCGCCTCCGACCCGCCTGCATGCTCGTCGCCACCGATCGCCTCACAAAACGCTACGGCGCATTCACCGCGCTGGATGCCTGTTCGCTCACCGTGGCGCGGGGCGAGGTCTTCGGTCTGCTCGGCCCAAACGGCGCCGGCAAGACCACACTGCTGCGGCTGTTGCTCGGCTACCTCGCCCCCACGTCGGGCTCGGCCACCGTCGTTGGCCACGACATCGTCGCCGACTCGCTCGGTGTGCGGAGCCACGTGGCCTACCTCCCCGGCGAGGCCCGGCTCTTCCGCCGGATGAACGGCCGCGACGTGCTCGACTTCTTTGCCCGGCTGCGGCCAGCATGTAGCCGGGCGGAGGCGGGCAGGGTGGCCGACCGGCTCGGGCTCGACATTTCGCGGCAGGTGGCCCGGATGAGCACCGGCATGCGGCAGAAGCTGGCCCTCGCCACGGTGCTCGCCACCGACGTGCCCCTCGTGATCCTCGACGAGCCCACGGCCAACCTCGACCCGACGGCCCGGGCCGAGGTGCTCGACCTCGTGCGCGAGGCCAACGCGGCGGGGCGAACCGTGATCTTCTCCTCGCATGTGCTGTCCGAAGTGGAGGAGACCTGCGGCCGCGTGGCGATTCTCCGGGCCGGCCGGCTCGTCCACGAACAGTCGATCGCCGAGATCCGTCGCGGCCATCGGATCCGGGCCCGGTTGACGGGCGACTTCGACGGCGTGCCCGCCGGCTTCGACGGCCATGTGCGGGTGGCGGATCGCCGCAAGGATCCCTGCGGGAGCGAACGGCTCGTCTTCGAGGCGGCCGAGGCGCTCACACCGCTGTTGGGCTGGCTGGCCACGCTCCCCCTTGCGGAAATCGAGATCGAACCGATCGGTCTCGCGGCCGTCTACGACCGGTTTCACCGCGGCGGCTTGCAGCCCCCGGAAACCGGCGGCAGCGCGGCTCACTGACGGCCAGTCGCCTGGGCCTCGCGCGGCCTTACGATGCCGGCTTCACGAGGTCGTCGAGCATCCGCCCCATCGACTCGGCCTGGATCGGCATCGCCGCCAGCCGCCGCCGATCGTCGAGCCGGGCCGTGCTCGCCAGGGCCGCCTGGTTCCCGCCGGTGATCAGGATGCCCGGCACGGCGGAGAGAAAGGGATCGCTGGAGAGCGTGTTGAAGGCCTCGATCGCCGCCTCGCCCAGCGAGCGGGCGCTGATGATCAGGCAGTCGGCCGGCTGCGGGATGCTGGAAAACCGCTTCAGGGCACGCTGCGGGTTTTCCGTGAGCAGCACCCGATAGCCGAGCTTCGTAAAAAACTCCCGCAGGGCCGCCTGGGCCTTCTCCGAGGTTTCCACGAGCATGACCACGCCCTTGTGGTTTGTCGAAGCGACAGCCGCCGGCTGGGCCATGGCGGCCGTCGGCGGGGGCGCGGCTGGCTCGCCGTCGGCGCGGCGGGCGAGCAGGCTCTCCGCCTGGCGACGGACATCCGCCGCGGTCTGGAACCGCTCGAGCGGATCGAGTTGCATCATCCGCGAGACGAAGTCGACCACGTCCCGAGGCAGCTGCGGGCACCGCTGTCCCAGCGGCACCACGCCGGTGTACCGCCGCGGGTCGGCCCGTTCAGCGCGATCGCGGGTCTCCGTCAGGGCGGCCGCGCCGGCGAAGGCCAGGTAGGCGATGGCCCCGAGGAAGTAGATGTCGCTGCGCACGGCATCGTCCTTCATGCCGGTCAGCTTTTCGAGCGCCGCGTAGTCGATCGTCCGCGGCTGGTTCATCCGACCGAGCGAGCGGTCGCCGGAGTCGTCCACGCCCGCCAAGCCGAAGTCCACCAGCTTCGCCTGGCCCGTGGATGAAATCAGCACGTTGGAGGCCTTGAGGTCGCGGTGGGTCACGCCGCGGCGATGGGCATACTCCAGCCCGCAGGCCATCTGATGGACGAGGTCGAG
>JBJOHE010000248.1:0-4971 GCA_046047895.1 Planctomycetota bacterium
GAGCCTTGGCCGTGGCGATGGCGACGTCGGTGATTCGTTCGATCTCGCTCTTTCGATAGACCATCGTGTCGATCGCCTCGACGTCGCCTCCGTCGAGGTCGCGTGTTGACTTGGCGCCGAAGTAGAGCCCGCCGGTGAGTTCGCGGATGCAAACCATGTCGATGCCGCCGGCAATCCGATCAGGACGGATCGGAGACGTGTCGAGCAGCGCAACGGGGAGGAAGCCGGGCCGCACGTTGGCGAAGAGACGAAAGTGCTTGCGCAGCGGGAGAAGGGAGGCTCGCTCGGGCTGTTCCGACGGGGGCAGCTTCTCCCACTTCGGACCACCGACCGATCCAAAGAGGATGGCGTCAGCGGCTCGACAGGCCTCGAGGGTGGCGTCGGGAAGTGCCTTGCCGTGCCGGTCGATGCCGGCACCACCGACATCGTGAATCGAAAACTCGAGCGTGTGTCCGGCTCGCTCGACGACCGTCCGGAGGATCGGCAGGGCGACCGCCATCACTTCAGGGCCGATGTAGTCTCCGGGAAGTACGGCGATGGTGAGGTGCATGGCGGTGTTTGGGTGGAAAGGGAGGACGCATCCGCACGGGCGGCGGCCGGGGCATGAGCGACGCAGGCCAGTAGAGTACGCTCAGCCCTGCGGAATGAAAGCCGTCCGGGAGTTGGCCGACATCCACAGCCTGTGACCGCACGGAGCCAGGATTTGGAGCCTGCCCCGCGACGCCATCACGGACGGCGAAGCATCGTGCGTGTGAAGATCGCGTCGTCGAGATTCGCGTTGAGCACGACGTTCGTATACGTGAACTCCGCCACCAACGGCGGTTGGTGGCTGGGTGTTTCCGGCCAGTCGTACACGTCGAACCGCACGGGCACGTGCAACTCGGAATCGATGCACATGCTGGCACTGTAAAACTGAAGTCCGTCGCGACGCAGCGGGTGCGTGATCCGCAGCATCTGGCAGGGGCGGCCATTGATCGTCGCCGTCGTGATGTGCTCGACGACCGTGTTGTCGCCGTGCGGGTCGGCGGCCACGTCCTGCTCGAGGGTGTGGATGGTCCGCTCGAGCAGCTGCGAAAAGCCGAGTTCGGTGATCGGCATCAGGCTCTCCCGCTTGACGCTTGGTCCAAACGGATCGACATCGATGACGAGGTAGCCAAAACGCCGTCCGCCCTTGCGGACCAACAGTCGGTCGTCGTTCTGCCCGGCCACATAGAGGGCTCGCCGTCCAGCAACGTCGGCAGGGCCCAGAAACTCGAGCATCACGCTGAAGGGCTGCGTCGCCTTGGTGCCCGCCGCGACGTGCTCGCGGACGCTCATGTCGATGAAGTAGTAGTCCTGCAGTTCGCCTTCAATACGCTCGCGTTTCGTGACCCGGCACGTGAAGTCGCGCACGGTGTGCTGCAGGTAGGTCTGCTCGTCGTGCGCGAACTTCAGCACCCAGGCGAGCGGATGGTCGGACATCGGCCGTGGGATGGTGACGGCCGGCCGCAGCGTCTCGACGGCGGTGACGGATGCCGGCGTGATGGCGGTGGTGCCGGCCTGTTGAGCGTGCAGTGCCGGAAGGCCCGAACCAGGCGGGCTCAATGCCAGGAGGACCACGACGCCGGTGCGAAGCCATCGCCACAACATGCCATGATCCGTTCGAAAGGAGGAATCACCAGCCTCCTCCATCCTATCAGGATGTGGTCGAGATGCTCGCCAGCCGGACCCACGTCCCCGAGCCCGGGCATGCCGCCCGGAGAGCATCGATCGTGTGCCCCGGCGTTCCGTCACGCCGCACGCCGCCTTGCATGCTTCGACAAGGTGCGTTACCCTTTGGCGCAAGCGTGGCTGCTGTGGTGCGGTCACGCCGAAACGCTCGGTGTGTTCATGGGCTCGACGAAGGCCCGGCACGCGAGTGCTCTGATCACGGTCAACGATGTCCTCATGGACGTCCTTACCTCGGGGGGTTATCGATGCGGTGCTTTTCTCAGTTTCAACTCATGTCGCTCGCGATGCTCGTTGCGCTCGTCGCTCCCGCTGGGGCCAAGGCGGCGATTCAGTACAGCGGTCCGCTGAACCAAACGGCCACGGTGGCCTCCACACCGCAGGCCATCACGATCAACGGTCAGGATTTTCAGTTTGGCGTCATCGCTCATGCGGGCCAGTTCTCGTACTTCACGCCCATGGAAAATGGGTCGGGGGTTTTTGTTGATGCCGGCACGCCGCTCCAGGCGCGAAACTTCACGACATCAGACACGATCGGCCCGCTGACGAGCGTGGGAAACATGTACCCGACGAACGGCACATCGAACGACAACCTCCTGCTCCACGAATACGCGGGAGCGACCACGGGCAACTTTCCCGCCACGGGTACCGGGTATGCCGGATTTCTTCTCGGTGGACCGATCAACTTCCAGTATGGGTGGGCTCGTTTCGAGCTCCTTCAAGGGGTATCGACCGACCACACCCTGACCCTGGTCGACTATGCCTGGGAGGACACCCCCAATGCGGCGATCACCGTCGGTGCTGTGCCGGAACCCGGCCCGTATGGCCTGCTGGCCGGCGCTGTGGCTGTCGCTGGCGGGTGGTTCCGTTTTCGCCGGCGCTGAACGTCGTCGGGCAGACGATCCGCGGGCCGAGCCCGGAATCCGTTGCCGGGCTCGGCCTCGTGTATTCTCGGGGGTTCTGAAAACCCCCGATGACTCCTTTGCGATCCATGTGCCGTGCGGTCAGAAGCGTTGCGCTCGGAGCAGCCAGCCTTGCCTTTGTCGCGGGAGCCGTTGCTGATTCACCGCAGGCACCGCGGTCGAGACGGGTGCTGATCATCGACCAGGAGGGGCCCACCCGTCCCGCGTTCGTCGAGTTCATGCGGGGATTCAATCAAGCCTTGGCCGAGGTCGCCGATGGCGGATACGAGATCTTCATCGAGAACCTCGACCTCGTTCGGCTCGGCCGTCTTGACGGTGATCTCGATCAGGCTGCCGGCTGGCTGCTCAGAAAGTTCAGGGACGCGCCGTTCGACGTGATTGTGCCCACGAGTGCCGTGACGTGGGATTTCGTTGTCAGCAACCGCGAGGTGCTCGCCCCGGGGGCCACGATCGTGGCGGTCAACCGGCCCGGTGAAACGGTCGGTGGGGTACTCCCGCCGAACTCGACCTATATCACGACAGCCGGAAACGTCACGGAGACGATCGAACTGGGATTCACCCTCTTTCCCAGGGCGCGGCGGGTCGCCGTCATCGGTCAGACCAGGCCCCATCCCCAACTTCTTCAAAGTGAGATCGACGATGCCCGCCGCACGATCGAATCACGCGGATTGGAGTTTCTGTCGTTGCTGGATCTGTCGCTCGAGGACCTGAAGGAGAGGTTGCGGCGGCTCCCGGCCGATTCCATCGTGGTCTACATCGGTTACTGGAAGGACGAACCTGGCGGGAAGACCTACGTGCCCGCCGTCATTCTGGAGACACTCTGTCGTGAAACGAAGGCCCCGATCTTCGGGATCATTGATACCTACGTCGGCCGAGGGGTCGTCGGGGGCGTGTGTACCAACATCGGGGCGTTGGGGGCGGCAGCCGCCCGGCTCACCGCCGCCAGCCGGGCGGGGGCGCCCCCCGATCCGGTCTTCGTCCCTCCCATGGTGATCCTCGACCAGCGGGCGTTGGATCGGTTCGGCATTTCGGCATCACGGATTCCGCCAGGAGCGCGGGTCGTGTTCCGGGAACTGGGGTTTTGGGATCGCTATTGGCCGCAGGCCGTCGGAGCGGGCGTGCTCTTCGTTCTCCAGGGCTTGTTGATCGCGACGCTCATCCAGCAGCTCCGCCGCCGACAGAGGGCGGAGCGGCTTGTGGACGAGCAGCAGGCGATGATCGTCCATGCCAGCCGAGTCTCCACGCTCGGGCAGTTTGCCGCCTCGCTGGCCCACGAACTCGGCCAGCCGCTCGGCGCGATGCTCAACAATATCGAAGCGGCCAGCCTGCTCCTGCGTGACGATTCCTCCCACAATGCCGCCGAGTTGCGTGAGATCCTCGACGACCTCGCGGCCGACGATCAGCGGGCCGGAGCCGTCTTGGACCGGATCCGGGCCATGGTTCGAAAGCAGCGATTTACGACGGCCGCCGTGGAGGTGACATCCCTCCTCCGCGACACCCTCGCCCTGGCCGGTCCGCGGCTGAGAGCCGACGGGATTCATGTCGCCGTCGACTGCCCTGCCGGCCTTCCGCCGATCGCGGGCGACGAGATCATGCTCCAGCAGGCCCTTTTGAACCTGATTGGAAACTCGGCCGATGCGATCCGGGCGACGCGAGAGCGACCCCGCGGCAGACCGCCTGTCGCCCCGGGCGGCATCACGATCTCAGCCACCCTCGATGGCCGAATCATCGACCTTGCGGTGATCGATACGGGCGGGGGGCTCGAGAATCCCAAGATCGCCACGGCGATCGAGCCCTTTCTAACCACGAAAGAAACCGGGCTGGGGATGGGGCTGCCGATCGTGCGCTCCATCGTCGAACAGCACGATGGTAGCATGCAGATCGAAGACGACCCGGGCCGTGGCGTGACGGTCCGTCTCCGGCTGCCATTCTGGGACGAGGGGCGACGCGAGTGAGCACGACCGTTCATCTGATCGACGACGATGAGTCATTTCTTCGAAGCATGACCCGCCGGCTCGGGGGGCACGGCTATCGGGTGGCCTCCTACTCCTCGGTGGCGGAGTTTCTGCTGCGGCCCGACCCGGAGGATCCAGGCTGCGTGCTCACCGATCTTCAGATGCCCAGGCGGGATGGCTTCGAGCTCCAGGAGATTCTGGCTGCCTCCACCAATCCGTTGCCGGTCGTGTTCATCACCGGCAAGGGTGACATCCCGACCAGCGTAAGGATAGCCCGGTCAATGGCACCTCCGCACCGGTCTTCCGGCTGATGAGCGACTCGTGAGCCTCGGGAGGAGCGGCCCGGGCGTCCGGAGCGGGTTTCTCGAAACGTCCCGCACCCGCTT
>JBJOHE010000249.1:0-6461 GCA_046047895.1 Planctomycetota bacterium
GCCCCGGTCGTGCCGCTGCCCCGGCCCAGCTGGAGGTGGTCGCGAATCGTGAGCGTCGAGTTGGTGACGGTGAGCGTGGCATTCTGATCACCCGGCGCACCGGCCCAGACCGAGCCTTCGACCTGAGTCGTCTGGCTGTCGGCGGCCACGCCCGGCCCCGCCAGAGCGAGGGTGCCCGCGACGACCCGCACCTCCGGCAGCGCGTTGGCTGCGGCCGCCAAGGCAAGCGTGCCAGGGCCGTTCTTGGCAAACTCACCCGCCGTACCAGCGGTCGCGCCGGTGAGGGTGAGCACGGCCCCGCTCGTCGTTACGTCGACAGTTCCGCCGGCATCCGCGACGGTGAAGCCCCGGTCGCTCGTCGCCGGGCCGCCGGTGTAGGCAAGCGTGCCCCCCGCGAGCACGAGGTTGGCCGCTGCCGCCGGTGCGGCCCCCAAGGGCCCGGCGGCCCCACCGTTGCCAATCGTGGGCACGGCGAGGCTTCCGCCTTCGATCCGCACCCCGCCGGTGAAGGTGTTGGCCGTCGAGATCTCAGCCTGGCCCACGCCCTTTTTGAGCAGCCCACCAGGGCCGGCGATTCGCCCGCTCCCGCTGAACGAATAGGGCAGAAACTCGTTGTTGATCACGACGCCGTTGGGGGTTACGGATGAATTGAGCACGACGGCGGTGGTGCCCTGGGCCAGGTCGTTGAAGACGGCCTCATCACCATTCGTGAACACCGAGGGATCGCTCGGAGGCACCACCCAGTTGGCAGTGGTGCCCACGTCCCAGACCCCGGTGGGCAATCCCGCTGCCAGGCCGTTCCATTGCCGGCTGGCGAGGGCGGTGATCAGGATGTCGAGCGAGTTGCCGGCCGTGTTGTTGACAAGCTGGCCCGTCACGCCCGTCGGCAGGCTGCCGAGCTGGAAGGTTCCCGTGCCGGTCAGGCTCCCGTATTGCACGACCGGAAATTGGCCGAGCTGCGGCCGCTCGGTCGCCAGGTCGATCGTGATCGTTCCCGTCGCGGCGAGCGACCCGGTCACGCTGAGCGGCGCGGCGACAGGGTTGCCGAAGTCGCCGAGGTCGAAGCCGAGGGTGTTGAGTCCGCCGAGGGTGACCGTGGCGGCCGACACCTGGCTGCCGAGGTAGCCCACCACGGCCACGTCGAAGCTCGTACCGGCAGCGAGATCGTAGCCGCCGGTCGCGAAGGTGCCGGTGTCGATCGCCAGCCCCCCCTCCGTGACGGTCGTCAGGCCGGAGTACGAATTCTGGCCGGATAGCGTCAGCACGCCAGCCCCGACCTTTGTGAGCCCGCCTCCCATCCCGTCGCTCGATAGTGACTGGGCGATCACGAGATCCTGGCCATCGGAGTCGATCGTCACGCCCCCGGCCTGGATCGTGGCCAGCCCGATGCCGTTCATGAACGTCCCGCCGATCGCGTCGGCGCCGGCACGGATCGTGCCACCGTTGAAGGTGAGCGATGACGAGCCCGTTCCTCCCTGGACCTGCCGCACGGTCAGCACGCCGCCATCCAGCGCGACCGTCCCGCTGGCCGTCGACGTCGAACCGATCGCCAGCCCGCTCGCTCCGGCGAGGTTGAGGTCGCCGGCGGAGAGCACCAGTTCGCCAAGGCCCTCCCGGCCGACCTGGAACAGGCCGTCGGTGGACGTGTGGCTGAAGGTTCCCCCTGAGATCACCAGCCGGCCGGAGCCGTTGCCGTAACGCCCCAGCACGACCGCGCCCGTGGCCGTGACCTCGCCACCCGACTGGGTCCAACTGCCCGTGCCATAGGTGCCAACGTAGAACGAAGTGTTGTTTCCACCGGTAAAGCTGCCACCGGTCATCGTCACCGTGCCAACGCTGCCGGTGCCCTTGCCGACGTATGTGGCCCCTGCCGAGACCGCGGCGTTGCCGCTGATGTCGAGCGATCCCGTGGACCCCAGCAGGTCGGCCACGTTGAAGTCACCGGTCGACGTGAGCCGGCCGCTGTCCCGTACCGTCACGCTGCCGGTGCCGCTGTTGCCAATGGCCAGCCAGCCGCCGGTCTGATAGGAGGCGTCGTCCTCGATCACCATGGATCCGCTCGCCTGCACCGTCAGGCCGAGCTGCGTCCGGTTCCCCGAGGTCATGGCCGACGTGCCGGAGAGTGAGACTGCCGCGGTCGAGCCATCGCTGTAGCCGATGTTCGTGTTGCCGGCGTTGGCCAGCGTGGAATCGACGAGCGTCAGCTGCTGGGTGCTCAGATTCCCGATGATCTGGTTGTCGTAGCCCATCTGCAGATTGCCGGTCGTGACAGCCGAGTTCGTGAAGCTGGCGGAGGAGGTCACGCCGGTGGTTCCTGTGCCCCGGCCCACCTGGAGGTAATCCCGGATCGAGAGCGTGGCGTTGGTGACGGCAACCGCAGCCGGCTGATCGGGTGCCGCGCCCGCCCAGAGCGAGCCCTCGATCCGGGTCGTCTGGCTGTCGGCCGTCACCCCGGGGCCGGCGAGTGCGAGGGTGCCGGAAACCACCCGAGTCTCCGGCAGCGTGTTCGTGGCTGAGGCCAGCACGAGCGTGCCGAGGCCGGTCTTGGCGACCTCCCCGCCGCCCCCCGCCGTCGATCCGGTGAGCGTCAACGTCGCGGCTGGGTCGCGCACCTCGAGGGCCGACGTTCCGGCGAGGCCGCGGAACCCCCGGTCGCTCGTCGCCGTTCCGCCACCGTACACCAGCGTGCCGCCGGCGAGCACGAGGTTCGACGCCGCGGCGGAGGAAGCCCCGAGCGGGCCGGCCACGCCGCCGTTCCCCAGCGCCTGAACGAGCAGCCGCCCCCCCTCGATCCGCACCGGGCCGGTGAAGCTGTTGACGTTGGAAACCGTGAGATCCGCCGCGCCAGACTTCGTCAGCCCGCCGCTGCCACCGATGCCGCCCGCCCCGGCAAACGCGTAGGGCAGCGAGTCGTTCGCCACCGTCACGCTCCCGGGAAGCACCGTGCCAGGGATCGAGACCGTGGTCGTACCGGTGGCCTGGTCGTCGAACCGCGCCGGCTCGCCATTGGTGAACGTCACCGGCTGACCCGTGACGTCGTTGATCCAGTTGGCCGTGGCCCCCACGTCCCAGACACCGCTCAGGTTGCCGTTCCAACGGGGCAGCGCCAGGCTGGCCACCACCAGGTCGATCGTGCTCGCGGCCGTGTTGTTGACGAGGCTGGCGGTCATCCCCAGGGGCAGCGTGCCGAGCGAGAGGTTGGCAAACCCGCTCAGGCTGCCGTAGGAGATCAGCGGAATCGTCCCGGGGGCGGGCGCGAGCGTGGCGAAGTCGATCGTGGTGGCTCCGCCCACCGCCACGGTTCCGCCGACTGCCAGCGGGGCGAGCGACGGATTGCCGAACCCGACCAGGTCGATGGCCAGGTTGGAGGCGCCGAGCGTGAGCGAACTGGTCGTGAACTGGGTATCGACCGCACCCGCCACCGCCAGATTGAGGGCCGCGCCATCTGCGAGCGAGATGCCGCCCGTGCCAAGCGAAACGGCCGTGGTGACGCTGACCGCCCCCGCCTCGACGCTCGTGTCTCCGGTGTAGCTGCTCAGGCCGGTGAGCGTGAGCGTGCCGGCGCCGAGCTTGGTGAGGCCGCCGTCGATCGCAGCGTCTCCGTCGATGTCGCTATGAAGCAGAGCCTCGGGGAGCGTGACGTCGAAGCCGTTGGTGTCGACGCGGGCACCGCCATCACGAACGAGCGCCCGCTGGTTCGCGCCGCCCAGGTCGACGAGCGAGGCGATCGGCCCGTTGGCCCGGAGGAGGCCGCCGTTGAAGTTGAAGGTCGCCGTGCCCGAGTTGTTGCTGGTGACGACCCGCCGGATCGTCAGCGTGCCGCCGTCCAGGTTGAAGGTGTTGTTCGTGCCAGACGCGGTGCTGCCGTAGTTGAGGTCGATCACCGAGTTGCCCGTGGCCGTCTGGCCGTCATCTGAATAGCCGGTGACGGTGCCGTCGGTGAGCGTGAAGACGTTCGTCCCCGTGTTGTTGTTCTGCGTAAACCGAATGTCGGAGTTGCCGTTGAGGTCGAGCCGGCCGCCGTTCTGCACCGTCACGGCCGAATTCGTGGCGTCGTAGCGGCCCAGGATCATCCACCGCTCCGCGGTCGTGCCGACGCTCAGCGTACCGCCGTCGATCGTGACCACCGCCTGGGTTGAACCGTTGCCGGCATAGCCCAACCGGACGTTCCCCTGGCTCGAGAGCAGGCCGCCATTCGTGACCGTGACCGTGCCGAGCGACGTCTGCGTGTTGTTGTCGCCTCGAGCGACGTCCAACCAGGTGGCCCGCACGGTTCCGCCATTGACCAGGAGGCTGCCCGATCCACCGGACCGCCCGACCGCAAACCCGCCGCCATCCTCCGAGGAAGTCACCGCATAGGTCATGTCGACGAGGGCCGAATCGTTGACCGTAAGCGTCGAATTCGAACCGGCCGACCGGCCCACAGTGATGAACTTGCCGGAGAGCGAGAGCGTCGAGGAGTCGTTGAGCACGAGACTCGTGCGGGGCTGATTGAGCCCGCTGCCGCCATTGAAGCCGAAGGTCCCAGACACCGCCGAAATCGAGGCATCCCCGTTGAGCACCACATCGCTCGACACGGTGCCCGTGCCATTCCCGCGGCCAATATTGAAGCCGTCGATGCCACTAATGGCGCCGCCGGCCTCGACCTGCAGCGAGACATTCGCCCCTTCCGCCCCCGCCGTGACAAAACTCCCCACGGTCAGATTCGTCCCCGAAGCGTCGTAACTGCCCCCCGAGACGACCGTCGAGCCCTCTTGAAGCATCACCGAGGCCGCGAACCCTGCCGGATCGACCAAGCCGCTTCCCGCAAACGTGCCGCCGCCGGAGAGCGTGAGCTTGCCGCTCCCTCCTTTAAGCAGGCTTACGTTCCCGCCCGTGGTGGTAACCGCTTCGGTCACGGCCGTGTCACCCGTCCCGGCCAGCGCCAGCACCGCCGTGCCGGCCGAATTCCCGGTGATGGGGCCGGTGAACGAAAGCAACCCGCCGCCGTCATTGCCGGCCGTGAAGGTTCCTGCCGCCCCGAGAACGACGTCGGCCGCGAGCGTCTGGGCCGTGGTGACATCCGCCGTCACGGCCACAACCTCGCCGGCGGCCGAGAAGGTGAGCGACTGGCCGGCAAGTCCGATCGTGTAGGCCGCCGCATCAGCCGTGCTGAACCGGAGCCCACTCACCGTCACACCACCACCGAGATCGATGGTGGTGTTACCGCTGCCCGGTCCGTCAAACACCGCGACGTCACCGCTGCCAGGAGTCCCCGGATTCCAGTTCGTGGTGGTCGACCAGGCCGCGTCGGTGCTCCCGGTCCAGACGGAATCGGCCCCCGTCGCCGTTGCCGCAACGGACAGTGCCAGCGACAGCCAAACCCAAGTCGATCCGCGCGATCCCATCTTCGCCCCCTCCCTCATATCGGTAACCATCCACAACGAGCGATTCGCAATCGTCTGCGCTGTGCTCCCTCCATGCTTCAACCGACGCCAGACGTCTGCCGGACGTCATCGAAACCTCAAGGGCCGGCATCCCGCCGCCCCACGCGTAACCTACAGGCCGGGATGGTTGGGCCTAGAGACAGTTGCGGCAAAATCCTGTTCGATCGCGGCAACCGGCCCGCCCCGTCACGTGATCGCAGGGGACATCGAACCTTGACACCGGAGCCGGTGGCCGGTTTCATTCAGAGAGTCATGTTTGAATGATTCCCGCCGATCGCCCCGCCCTTCTGCGGCCGGGCCGCGTCTCGCGGATCCGCGAGACGGCGACGTGGGCGTCCCCGAGGAGCGATTCTCATGGGCCACGTATTGGCAGCCGCGTTCGGCCTGCTCTTCGCCACCGGTGTTGCCGCGGGCGAGCTCCGTCTCAACTTCAATCGCGACGTTCGCCCCCTGCTCTCGGACCGCTGCTTCGCCTGCCACGGCCCGGACGAGGAAGACCGGCAGGCCGGCCTGCGGCTCGACACCCGGGAAACCGCCATCACGCCGCTGGAGAGCGGCAGCGTGGCGATCGTGCCCGAAGAGGCCGCGGCGAGCGAACTCGTGGCCCGGATCACGAGTGACGACCCTGACCTTGTGATGCCGCCCCCCGACGTCGGCAAGCCACTCTCGGCAGCCGAAGCGTCGGTGCTCCGGCAGTGGATCGACGAGGGGGCCGAGTATGAAGACCACTGGGCCTTTCAGCGGCTCGAAAGGCCGGAATTGCCCCCGGTTCGGGATGCCGCCTGGCCGCAGACTCCGATCGATCGCTTCATCCTGGCCCGGCTTGAAGCCGAGGACTTTCCGCCCAACCCCGAGGCCGACCGCGTGACGCTCGCGCGGCGGCTCGCGCTCGATCTCACCGGCCTTCCGCCGGAGCCGGAGATGGTCGACCGCTTCCTCGCCGACCGCTCCCCGCATGCCTATGAGGCGTATGTCGACACACTCCTCGCCAGCCCGCATTACGGCGAGCGAATGGCGATCGAATGGCTCGACGCG
>JBJOHE010000250.1:0-11394 GCA_046047895.1 Planctomycetota bacterium
TGCTCCTGGAGCGCCGCCAGCAGGCTGGGCTTGAGAAACATGAGCTCCTGCACGACCGCCGAGTGGCTCGCGAACACTTCGAGCACTCCCCGACGCACCAGTCCCGGCCGGCAGTGGCCCGCGAGCGTCGGCGGCACCACCTGCTCCCAGGCGGCGTTCAGCTGGTCGGCGGCCTGCTCGCGGTCGTAACCGGTGCGGGCCATGAGCCGCGACACGAGCCGGCCGATCCGCTGCGGCCCGCCGGGCTCCCGCGATCGTTGCTGGCTCCGTTGCATGACTCCGCCTCTCCGGGACCGCCATCAGTCGGCCGCCAAGGGCATGATCACGTATCCGTAGCCGTCGTCCGTCAGACAGACGCAGGCACTCTGCGGATCGGTAATCTCGATGGTCACCGTCGTGCCACCGTCGAGGACGCGAAGCACATCAGCCATGAAGCGGGGATCGAGCTTGATCCGCACCGCCTCGCCGGCATGGTCGATCGGCAATTCCACCCGGCTTTCACCGCTCTCAGCCGACCGACCGGAGAGCACAAGGCAGCCGGACTCGAAGGAAAAGTCGACTCCCTTCGACTGCTCGCTGGTGACGATCGCCGCCTGCCGCACGGCGGCGAGCAGCGGCCCGGCCACCAGCTGCACCTTGATCGCCTCGGGCCGCTCGGGGAAGACATCCCGCCAGCGTGGAAACCGGCCCTCGACCAGCCGCGCGGAAATCGTGGTGCCGGCAGTTCGCACCAGGATCTCACTGGCATCGGGCCGCATCGTCAACTGGACTGGCGCCTCGGCCGACCCGAGGCTTCGCTCGACCAGTTGCATCGCTCGGGCCGGAACGATCGGCTGGGCGGCCGCTGCCTCGCCCCCCGGCATCTGGCAGGGGCCTTCCATCTTGGCCAGCCGCCGGCCATCGGTGCCGACGGCGATCACCCTGTCGGCGGCGAGTTCCAGGAGCACACCCCCCAGGGCATACCGGCTCGACTCGTTGTCGGTGGCGAACACCGTGCGACGGACGAGTTCACGCATCAACGGCGTGGAAACCTCGAACCACGGGCCATCGGGAAACGACGCAACCGAGGGAAACTCGAGCGGATCCTCGATCGGCAGACGAAACTCGCTGCGAGCCGCCTTCAACACCGCCGCCGTGCCGTCGCTGTGGATCTCGAAGACCGTGCCCGCAGGGGTCTCGCGGAGGATCGCCATCAGCCGGCCGCTCGGCAGGAGCACGGTTCCCGGAGCGAGGGTCTCCACCCCCGTCAGTTCGGCCCGAATGCCCACCTCGAGATCGGTCGCCGAAATCTCCGCGGCCTGCTCCCGCGCTTCGAGCCGAATGTTCGTCAGCACGGGCTTGGGAGAGCGGGTGGGAACCACCGATGCTGCGGTCTGCACGGCAGCCAGGAGAGGCTCCTTCGGGCAACGAATTCTCATGCGGTGAATCGGCTCCTGACAGCCTGCGGCATCTGCCCGCCATCGAGGGGGCTTCAAGCCCTGAAATGTACCTGAAAACCAGCCGCTCCGAAACGCCCGCCCTGGCCCCTCCTACTTCTCTTTTTCATGGAAATACAGAAAGAAAAAGAGTAGGAAGGGAAGCCTGTGTTGCTCAGCAGGACCAGGTCTGCATCGCCGGGTGGTGCCGTCGGGTGCGACTCCCCAGGGAAACTGCTGAGAGCCTGAAAAACAAGGATTGATCCGCTTCGCTGACGGCATACCTGCTTGGGGAAAACCTGACGGTTTCCTGTTGGAAGTCCGCCAAGTGTGCGGCTGGAAAGCCGTTGATCTGCCGTCGGTTGGCCTCCCGGTCGCGTGTTGAATCTCCGGCGGCGGCACGCTGGGAATGCGTTGGCCTCAGGTCGCTCCTGATGTCGGTTTGTTCCCCGCCTTGAAACCGGCCCGTCAGCGACACGAAACCGACAGTGGTTTCCAGGTAGAACGGTCGCGGCTTCTGCCACCGGTCCGAGGAGCGAGGGCCTTGAGGATCGCGACCGCGTCGGCTGCCAGCACAGGGTCGCTGGCGAGCCGCGCGGCCGTGATGCGCATTCCGTGCAAGGCGGTGGTGTGATCCCGATCGCCACAGGCTCGACCAATCGCCGAGAAGCTCTTGTCGGTCAGGTGCCTGGCAAGATACATCGCCAGACTCCGCGCCTGGGTGACCGTGCGACTGCGGCCGGGGCCGACCAGCGTCTCAGGCGAGATGCCGTAGTGTTTCGCGGTGGCGGCGAAGACCCGCGGAAGGCTCGGCTGCCGCGCCGAAGCGGTGGCTGGCCGCCGCTCGGGGACGGCAGGGGACGGCTCGTCGTGGGCGAGCGGAAGCACGAGCCCGCCGGCAAGTCGACCGGCGAGATCCTCCGGCAGCCGGCCTGCTGTCGGGCTGACTGCCAGAGAGAGACAAAACCGGGTGCCGCCTGCCGCTGCGGCGTCGAACAGATGCCGAAAGGCCGACAGCCGCTGCCGGTTTCCGATCGCCTCGACCCCCTCGACGACCACGAGGTCATGGGCCGCCACACGGCTCCGGAGCCGATCCCAGGAGTCTGCTTCAAGGGCCCGGCCGATCTCTACGCCGAGCGCCTCCCCATCCCGCATGAAGACGGTGCAGCCGCAGGCTCGAGCCCAGTCGGCCACGTCGCGGAGCAGGGCCGCTCGCCCTTCCGGTGCGATCAGGCACAGCGGGTTGTCGCCGGCCGGCGACTGTCGCTGGATGAGCGTCTGAATCGCCCTCCATACCTGACGTCCTCGCAGGCTCGGGCTTTGAAGCGGCGGTGCGGAGCAGCGATCGATCATGCCGCGGTCCAGGATGTCGAGACCGGTCCACTCTTGGCCCGGCCGGCGGCATCCATGCCGAATCACCTTGATCGTCCCACCTACTCGGGAGACTACCAGTGAGGCTGATGTTGGAGAAGGGTCGCCCGTGGCAGTCGCACCAGGATCGCCGCCAGCCGCTCGACCGCGGCTGAGACATCCTCGAGGGATGTGGTTCGGCCAAAGCTGGCCCGAACCGTACCCCCCCGCATTCCCCCGGCCACTCCGAGCGCCGCCAGGATCGCGGGCGGCTCGCTGGAACCACTCGAGCAGGCCGTGCCTGAACTGAGCCGAATGCCCTCGAGATCCGCGGCCATGACGAGCGCTTGGCGATCGATCCCGGCGATCCCGACGGCCGAAACATGGGCCACCCGGAGGCCATTGGCCCCGATCACCTGCGCCTCCAGGCCCGCCGCGGTCGCCGCCGCCAGGAGCCCGGCCTCGAAGCGGGCCCGCAGTTCGGCGAGCCGTTCCGATTCGGCGGCCTGCTCGGCGACGGCCAATTCAAACGCCCGCGCGAACCCGGCGGCGAGGGCTACCGGCTCGGTGCCGCCCCGGTAGCCGAGTTCCTGCGGCCCGGGAATCAGCGGCTCCAAGGGCGTGCCCGCCCGCACGAGCAGACAGCCGATGCCCCGGGGTCCGCCAAACTTGTGGGCCGCAAAGGCGAGCGTTGCAAACGGCGACTCCGAAAACCGCAGCGGCTGCCAGGCGGCCGCCTGGGTGGCGTCTGCATGCAGCCTGATTCCCGCCGCCGCCCTCGATAGCCCGGCGAGCGCGGCTGGATCGTCGACCAGCCCGGTCTGTCCGCAGACGGTGGTGGTGGCCACCAGCATCGGCCCGGCCGCTGAGTCCCGGAGCCGCTCGATGGTCGGGATGTGGAGACCACCGGTTGCCGTCAGCGGCAGCGTGGCCGTTTGCCAGCCGCGGCGTCTGAGGTCGACCACTGCCTGGCGGAGGCCGGGATGGTCGCGGTGGGAGCCGGCCACGATCCCGGGCCGATCGCCGGCCGCACCGAGAATCGCCAGCCGGTTGGCCTCGGTGGCCCCGCTGGTGAACACGAGTCGATCGCCGCTCCCAGCCGCCGTTCGGCCGCCGGCCGCCGCGAGGACTCGCTCCCGAGATTCCTCCAGCATCCGCTTTGCCAGCCGGCCGGCCGCGTGGGTGCTCGATGGATTGGCAAAGGCTTCGGCCATCACCTTCGCCATCACCTCCGCCACCTCCGGCCGCACCGGCGTGGCGGCGGCATGGTCGAGGTAGATGCCGCGGTCGGGCTGGTCGATGCCGGTGGAGTTGGCGGCGGATGAGGGGGGCATCACGGGCGGCCGGTTCAGCCCCGGCGGGCCGCCGGATCGGCGAGGAAGGCAGCGATCCGGTCGAGTCCCTCCTCGAGCTGGGCCTCGCTCGCTGCAAACGACATCCGCACATGACCCTCGGCGCCGAAGGCGCTGCCGGCCACGAGGGCCACCTGCTGCTGTTCGAGCAGCGCCTCACACCAGGCCAGGCTGGTGGAGATCCCGGCTGTGCCGGCGGCCAGCGGCTCCCGGATGTCGAAGAAGGCGTAGAAGGCTCCGCCGATCTCGGGAATCCGCACGCCCGGCAGCGCCCGGAGCCGGTGGGAGACGAGGTCCCGTCGCAGCTGAAAGGCATCCCGCATCGCGGCAACGCAGTCCTGCGGGCCGGTGAGGGCGGCCACGGCCGCGTGCTGGCCGATGCTCGAGGGGTTGCTCGTCTCCTGGCTCTGGAGATTGGCGATCGCCTTCGAGAGCGGTTCCGGGGCGATCGTCCAGCCGATTCGCCAGCCGGTCATCGAGTAGGTCTTGCTGACGCCGGCCACCACGACGGTGCGATTTTCGAGACCGGGCCGCAGCGTGGGGAAGGAAGGGCTCGTGCGGCCGTCGAAGACGAGCTGGTCATAGATCTCGTCGGCCACGACCGCAAGATCGGCTTCGATCGCCACGTCGGCCAGGGCGGCCAGCTCCTCGGGGGCGTAGACCACGCCGGTGGGATTGCTCGGCGAACAGATCAGGAGCAGCCGGGTGCGGGGCGTGATCGCCCGCCGCAGCGCCTCCGGCCGGAGCTTGAAATCGTCTTCGATCGCCGTTTCGATGAGCACCGGCTTGCCACCGGAAAGCTTGACGAGTTCGGCATAGCTGACCCAGTAGGGGGCCGGCACGATCACCTCGTCGCCCTCGTCGAGCAGCGCGGTGAAGACGTTGTGGAGGGCGTGCTTCGCGCCGTTGGAGACCACGACCTGGGCGGGTGTGACGGCCAGCCCGGAGCGGCGGGTGTAGTCTTCGGCCACCGCCCGGCGGAGCGCGGGAATGCCCGCTGCGGGTGTGTACTTGGTGAATCCGGCGGCGATCGCCTCGGCACCGGCCCGGCAGATGTGCTCGGGGGTGGGGAAGTCGGGCTCACCAACCGACAGATCGATGACGTCGATGCCGGCGGCCTTCATGCTGCCGGCCCGGGCGGCCATCGCCAGCGTGGCCGAGGGTTCGAGGGCCGCCATCCGGCGGGCGAGACTGAGGGGCGACGAGGCCATGAAGCGAATCCGGATGCTGAGGAGTGGGGGGAGGGAAGGCCGGGGCCGCCCCGGGCTTTCTTGACGCTCACGGCGACCGGACAGAATGATACCACCTCGATCCCGCCCCCGGCCCCGCCATCAGTCTCTCAGCCTCTGGATCTCCCCATGCCCACTCGCCGCATCGGTGCCTGGATCGTCGGGGCCAAGGGGGGCGTCGCCACGACGATGATGACCGGCCTGGCTGCGCTCCAGCGACGGGCGATCGAACCGATCGGACTGGTGACGGCCACCGAGCCGTTTCGCGGGCTGGCCCTCGTCGACTTTCCGGAGATCGTCGTCGGCGGCCATGACATCCGCTCCGGCCCGCTCGATGCCGAGGCCCGGCGGATGTGGACCCAGAGCCGCGCGATCACCCCCGAGCTGCTCGATCACGCCGCCGACTTCTTCGCGGCCACCGAGCGACGGATCCGGCCCGGCATCGTGGTCGGGGCCGGGGAGCGGATCCGTTCGCTGGCCGATCCGGCGGCCTGCGTCGCGGCCGAGACGCCCCGGGCGGCGATCGACCGCATCCGCGGAGATCTCGAGGCCTTCGCAGCGGCCGAAGGGCTCGACCACGTCGTCGTGGTCAACCTCGCCTCGACCGAGCCCCCGCCGGAGCGGCCGATCCCGCTCGACTTCGGCGAGGTCGAGCCGTTGCTCGACGATGCCGCGGCCTGTCCGTTGCCCGCCAGCAGCCTCTACTTCCTGGCCGCGGCCGCCGCCAACGCGTCCTATGTCAACTTCACTCCGTCGGCCGGCTCGACGCCGGCCTGCCTCCAGCAGGTGGCCCTCGACCGCGGGATCGTCCACGCCGGCAGCGACGGCAAGACGGGAGAGACCCTGCTCAAGAGCGTGCTGGCCCCGTTGTTCGCCGGCCGGAACCTCGAGGTGATGAGCTGGGTGGGCCACAACATCTTCGGCAACCTCGATGGGAAGGTGCTCGATGATCCGCGAAACAAGGCGGCCAAGGTCAAGAGCAAGGACCACCTGCTGGCCGCGATCCTCGGCTACCCGCCCCAGACCCATGTCTCGATCGAATACATCGCCAGCCTCGGCGACTGGAAGACCGCCTGGGACCACGTCCACTTCCGCGGCTTCCTCGGCACGCCGATGACGCTTCAGTTCACATGGCAGGGATGTGATTCGATCCTGGCGGCTCCCTTGGTGCTCGATCTGATCCGGCTGGTGGAACGGGCCCACCGCGCCGGTGAACGGGGCGGGCTTTCTTGGCTCGCCTGCTTCTTCAAGAGTCCGCTTGGTGTGACGGAACAGTCATTCGCGCCGCAGCTCGAACTGCTGCTGCGATGGGTGGCGGATCATGGTGGCGAACCGTCGGTTGCCGATCAGTCGATCGGTTGAGCCCGGTTTCCTCCCTTGACAATTCTCCTGGCCATCCACCACAACTCTGTTCATCGACATAGGTCGTGGCTGCGCGAGCATGCAACGATCCATGTCGAAACGTCGTCCACTCCCTTCCCAAGAGCATCCGGGGGAGTGGATGTGAGATGCATCACTGGGTGCTCGTGGCAAGGAGCCATTTCCATGGCCAAGAAGAAGAAGAAGGCTGCCAAGAAGGTCGCCAAGAAGAAGACGACCAAGAAGAAGGGCCACGGCTGAGCCTTCCGTGCCGACTCGCCCGCAAGGGTGAATTCGGCACGGACGCTCGAGCCCCGGGGTTCCATTCGTGGAACACCGGCGGGCCGGTGAAACGGCCCGACCCTTCGCCTCGGCCTCCCGTCTGCGGCATTCCCTCGGGGATGCAGGTTCGACGCGGTCGGGGCGTTCACGCTCAGACGAGAAAGGCCGGCCCGGGCCCTTGGGCGCCCGGGCCGGCCTGATTTTTTGGGGGTAGGCTTTTGGTGATGAGCCAGTCTCCCCACCCCGCTGCGGCCTCCGGCCCGAGCCCATTCCTGCTGTGCACCTGCCAGGGCGGGGCCGAAGCGGCGCTCCGCCAGCGGTTCGGAGATGTGTTTCCCGCTGCCCGGCCGGGTGCCTGGCGGCGGGGAGTTGTGAGCTTTCGGCTGCCGGAAGACCAGGCGGCTCAGGCCGCGATGAGGAGTTTCGACCTCGTCTTCGCTCGCACGGTGATCCATTCATTCGGCCAGGTGACCGGCGATTCCGGCGCGACCCGCCTGGCGGCCGCCTGCAGCCTGGCCGGCCGCGGCTATGACAACGTCCATGTCTGGCCCCGCGATCCACGGGCCGACCAGCCGGTGGCCGAGATTCGCGCCGGCCTGCTCGAGTCGCAGGGCCTCGATCCGCAGCTCTCGACGGTGGCCGCTCCGGGAACGCTCGTGCTCGACTGCCTGCTCGACTCGGCGGAGCGGTGGTGGGTGGGTTGGCACCGCTGCGACGACATGCCCAGCCGGTGGCCGGGGGGCCTTGCTCCCAGGGGAAGCGAGCCGCTGCCCGAAGCATGCGTGTCGCGGGCCTGGCTCAAGCTCGATGAGGCGATCAGCGTGTTCAGGATTCCACTTCAGCCCGGACAACGCGCGTTGGAACTGGGGGCCGCGCCCGGTGGCGCCTGCCAGCGGCTGCTCGAGGCGGGGCTTGAGGTGGTGGGGGTCGATCCGGCTGTGATCGATCCCTGCGTGACGGCGTCGCCCCGGTTTGAGCAGTGGCGGATGCGGGCCCGTGAGGTGCCGCTCAGGCGATGTGTCGGCTTCGACTGGCTCCTGGCCGACATGAACATCGACCCCAAGAGCACCATGGCCGCGGTCGCCCGAATCGCGTCGGCCCCCAATGTTCGACTGCAGGGCATCGTGGCCACCCTCAAGCTGCCCGACTGGTCGCGGGCCGCGGAACTTCCGGGCTGGCTCGAGACCTTCCGCGGGTGCGGGTTCGAGCCGCGGGCCCGGCAGCTCTCGACGGGCGGCCGCGAGATCTGTGTGGTGGCCGTGCGACCCGAGCAAGGCGTGCGGTCGCGCGCCGCCGCCAGGACAGGGGGCCGGTCTGCTTCGGGCTCGGTCACTCGTCGCCGTGCCAGACATCGGCCGGGTCGGTAAGGCTTCCCGAGACGAACGTTCGCAGCCCGGTGTCGGTGTCGAGCAGGAGCCGCCCGTCGGCCGCGATCCCCAGACAGCGTCCCACGGAAACACCCTCGGCCGTGTGAATCCGGATCTCGTTTCCGGTGAGGCTGCAGAGCGGTTGGTAGCGGGAGGCGAGTCGGGCCGGGTCGGTGGCGATCTCCGTGAGCAGTTCAAACAGGGCGGGCAGGAATTGGGCCAGGAGCATCTGGCGGCCGAGCGGTCGCCCCGCGAGATCGGGCAGCGTGGCGACCCGATGACGCACTGGAGCCGGTGCATCGTCGGCCGAGCCGGAGGTATTGACCCCGATACCGAAGATCGCCCTGGAGTCGCCGGCGGTTTCGACCAGGATCCCGGCCAGCTTCCGTCCCGCGACCTCGATGTCGTTGGGCCAACGAACCTTGGGGGCGAGGCCTGGTTCGCAGGCTCGGATCGCTTCGGCCAAGGCCACGCCGCAGGCCAGTGACCAGGTAGGCGGCGGTCCGCCGGCTCCACCGTATTCGCGGCCATCCACGACGAGGCTCACGGCCAGGCTGCCTGGCGGCTGCCACCACCTGGCCCCGCGCCGACCTCGGCCGAGCGTTTGGCGATCCGCCACGACCAGGGCTGGCAGCGCGGCTCCAGGGTCGAGCGCCACCTCCCGAGCCCGATCCATCGTGGACCTTGTCTCAGGCAGATGCTCGACCGTTGCAAGGCCGGCCGCGGCGCGAAGCGACGCGGGCTCGAGGGTATCGGTGAAGGGCATCGGCTCGTTCGTTGGCAAACTGGGAAGATTCGGCAGGCACGGCGAGATGTCGAGTGTAAGACGGGCCAGAGGCGGGGGAAGCGGTTTGGCGTGGTGTCGCCGAGGGCTTGATTCGGCCTGCTCAAGCGCGGTATTTCCCGCAGGCTCCAGGAATTCCTCCCAGGGCCGGCTCTCCCGATCGGCCCTCCCGCCCGCCGGCTGGTTCCAGGTCTCGGGCGCGGATCGTGCGTGGCATGCGTCTCATCCTCTCGGTCATCGTCGCGGTCACCGCGGGCCTCGCGATCCGGCCCGCGCAGGGCCAGACCGCGTCGCTGCCGCCCCCAGCCGCCTCGTCGCTCGACCGGCTGGCCCAGGCGCCCGCCCTCTCCGCCCCGCCGACCACCTGGGACCCCTACGGACCGCAGGCCACGCAGTTCGTGCCCCAGACCAATCCCGGAACCTCCACCTGGGCGCCGTCGGCGATCAATGGCCAGCCCGGCTACCCCGGCTATTCGACCGCCGCGCCGTCGCTCGTGCAGCCGGTGCCGCAGCAGCCTGCCGCCCTGACCCCGGCGGGCTACCCGGCTCCGAGTTCCACCTTCGACCAGCAGGTGCAGCAGACCTACGCCCAGACGATGCACGTCTTCCAGGGCGTGCGGGGCAGCTGGGCCTACCTGCTCGGCGACGGCCAGGGCACGAACGTGGGCATCAACGAACTCGACACCACGGCGACCTTCGCCCTGCCCTTCTTCCACAACTCGCCCGTGAACGTGAATCACGCTCCGCTCCTGATCACGCCCGGCTTCGGCCTCCAGCTCTGGGATGGCCCTCAGACATCGGCCACCCTGCTGGCCGACCTTCCTCCCAATACCTACGACGTGTTCGTCGATGCCGCCTGGAATCCGAAGTTCACGCCGTTGTTCGGTGCCGAGCTCGGCATCCGGGTGGGCATCTTCACGAATTGGGACGTGCTCGTCACCGACAGCTGGCGCATCATGGGCCGGGCGATCGGCACGCTTCAGATGACTCCCACGATGCAGGCCAAGGCTGGCATCGTCTACCTCGACCGCAACCAGGTGAAGCTGCTCCCCGCGCTCGGCATGACCTGGACCCCGAACGCCGACTCCCGCTACGACATCTTCTTCCCCGCTCCGCGGGCGGCAAAGCGGTTTGGGGCGACGGGCCGGCACAACTGGTGGGGCTACATTTCCGGCGAATACGGCGGCGGCGCCTGGACCTTTCGCCGCAGCACCTCGCTCTACAACATGATCACCGGCTTCGACTACAACGACATTCGAATCGCCCTGGGAACCGAGTGGGTGCCGAAGGGTCCGACCGGCCTGGCGGGCAACTTCGAGGTCGGCTACGTCTTCTACCGGCAGCTCTTCTACGTGGATGGGCCGCCGCAAATTCAGGATCTCCCCGACACGATCATGTTCCGGCTGGGGCTGGCGTACTGACTTCAGGTCTGCCGGGCCATCCCTGGCCCCGGCAGACCTGGCGGCCCTCCGGCCGCCGGCCGCCCTCCCGGCGGCCGTGCTCGTGCGCCCGCTGAGACGCGGTGGCCTCCAATGCGCGGATTTCCGTCGAGTTGTGCGGCCCGGATGGCACGCAGCGCGGGCTGCGCCCGCTGCGTGCCGCGAGGCGGCGCCGACGCGGGTCGGCGGCGACGCCGCGACAGTGAGCAGGCACGCAGCGCGGGCTGCGCCCGCTGCGTGCCGCGAGGCGATCGTCTCCTGCACTCGTTTGACGTCTTCGGTCGGGGTCGCCCATGCCCTGGAGCCGGCCTAGAGAACGAGCGCAGCCAGGATGGCGGAGCGCTGTTCTCTCGGAGTGAGCGGAGGCCACGATGGCCGCAGCGAATGTCCGGCGACGGGGCATGGGCGACCCCGACCTTTCGGTTGAGGATGCTTCGGTCTGGGCTCTTAGCGATCGTGCTAGCCGCCGCCTTCTTCTCCGGAGCCGCGACGCACGCTGACGAAGCCATCGTGCCGCTCCCACCGGTCGAAGAGTCGTTCTTCGACCGGATTCGGTTGGCGGCGCTCGGCGATCCCCAGGACCTCACCGAGCCGCTCCTGCCCGACGACGTGGCTCCGCCGGGGCAGCCGCGGCAGGAGTTCGAGCCACCCGCCGGGCGGAAGCTGCCGCCCGGAGCCAAGCCCGGGCCGCTTCAGCAGGCGATCTTCACCGTCACCGAACTTCCCCGGCTTGGGTCCAATGGCCTGGGCCTCACGACGCTCGACACGAGCCTCACGATCGGGCTGCCGGCACCGACAGTCAATTCGCCCCTGCTGC
>JBJOHE010000251.1:0-2811 GCA_046047895.1 Planctomycetota bacterium
CCGCTCGTGATCGAACAGGCCGATCAGTCTCAGGCTACCCTCGTGGTCCCCGAGAAGTTTGGCCGGGCCGGCACCTGCCACCTGATCCTCGCGGTGACCGACGGGGGCTCCCCGCCTCTGACCCGCTATGAGCGGCTGATCGTCACCATCGAGCCGCCGGCCGGGCCGACTCGATGATCGCCCGACGGCTGCTTCTCGTCGGGGCTCTCGCCGCGGCCGGCGGCCCGGGCTGGCTCGCCCATGCGGCTCCCCCGAGTGCCCGGCCCCGGGTGATCGTCTCCACCGATGCCGGCGGCACCGACTACGACGATCTCCAGTCGCTCGTGCATCTCCTGCTCTGCGGTGACGCGATCGAGATCGAGGGGCTCGTGTCGTCTCCCTACGGGCCCGGCCGCGTCGCCGACATCCGCTCCATGATCGACGTCTACGAGCAGGATTACCCCCGGCTTGCGAAGCTGGCTCCGGCCTATCCTTCCCCCCAGGCCCTGCGGGCCGTGACCGTGCAGGGTGCGACCGAATCGGCAGGCCCGGCCGGCTTTGCCGGCGACACGGAGGGCTCGCGGCTGATCGTCGCTGCCGCCCGCCGCGACGATCCCCGGCCGCTGTGGGTGCTCGTCTGGGGCGGGATCGACGACCTGGCCCAGGCCCTCCACGACGCCCCGGAGATTCTGCCCCGGCTCCGCGTCTACTTCATCGGCGGTCCCAACAAGAAGTGGTCGCCCACGGCGTATGACTATCTCGTGCGTGCCCATCCCGACCTGTGGATCATCGAGGCCAACTCGACCTACCGCGGGCAGTTCGTCGGCGGCGACCAGTCGGGCCCCTGGGGCAACGAGCGGTTCGTGTGGGGGCAGGTGGCCGGCCGCGGCTCGCTTGGAGACTACTTTGCGACGGGCATCGCCTTCCGAGGCGAGCGGGAAACGCAGCTCAAGATGGGCGACACGCCCGCGGTCGGCTATCTGCTTCACGGGCTTCCGGATGACCCAGAGCATGGCGGCTGGGGAGGACGGTTTGTGCGAGCGTGGGACCGCTCGCGGCTTGTCTGGACGGGCCTGCCTACTCCTGATGACGAGGTGGAAACCTACCGCGTGGTGGAGCTCGTGCTGCCTGCCTCAGTCGATCGTCCCGCCGACGCACGGGCGACGCTCCAACTCGACAACCAGCCCTGCCCCGGCAGTCGGCTGGCCGACGGAGCCTGGCACTTCTGGTTCTGCCCCAAGGAGTCGAAGGCCTGGACCTTCAGGATCACGAGCGACGATCCCGGGCTCGACGGCCAGACGGGCTCCTTTCGCTCGCTGCCGCCGCCCGCCAGCCGGAGCGGCGAGCCGGCCGAGCGGTTTCCACACTGGTGGACCGACGACCCCGACCCCGCCGTGGCTGAAGGGCCCCATCACGGGGCAAAGACCGTCAGCCGCTGGAGGCGAGCGTTTCTCACCGACTTCGCCCGCAGGCTTGACCAGCTCACGGCGGGCCGAGCGAGCCCGTGACGGGAGCGAGCGTCGGAGCGGCGATCACGCAGCGATCGTCCACCCAGCAGCGGAGCCCCTGGCCCCGCCCGTAGTGGCTGCCATCGCGATCCCAGACGATCGTGAGGTCGTGGCCACGGTAGCGAATCCCCTCGAGGCAGAACCAATCCCAGGCGTCGGCCGGGAGGAGCGGATGGAGGTCAAGCGTGTCGTCGGGCCGGGGCACGAGCCCCACGAGCCCGGTGATCACGAGGTCGGCGAAGGTTGAATGGTTGTACCAGCGGCTGCGGGGATCGGGCCCCTTGAGCCATGCGCCGGTCGACTCGTCGAGATACTCACCGATATAGGGCTTGCCGTCCCACCGCTGGCTTCGGGCGTAGGTGGAAAGCGATTCGAAGTAGTCGCGGCGTGTCACCGGCAGGTCGCCGCCTGTCCGGAGCAGATTCGCCAGGGCGGTCAGCGTCTGCGAGGTCGCGAACGGCCAGACGGCTCCGTCCCACTCGCAGGTGCCCACGCCATGGGAGCGAAAGTCGGGATGCCGCCGTTCGGCGGTAGTGATCCCGAAGGGGGCCCGAAATCCCTCTTCATCGACGAACTGTCGCCAGGCGACCTCGTACCCCCGACCAGCCGGCGGAAGCGAGAAATACCAGGGCATGAATCCGATCGCCTCCCGTACTCCGGCGAACGAGCCGTCTTCCCGAACCACCTCGAAGAATTGGTCGGTCGGGTTCCAGAGCCGGGCGAGCATCAGGTCGCGGAGGTGCTCACCGTCGGCGGCAAGCGTCGCGGCCTCGTCGCTCCGGCCGGCGGCCCGGGCGATCTCGGCGAGCGCGAGGCTGCTGGCTGCCAGGTAGGAATTGAGCGTCGGCCGGAGGTTCTTGGCCGTGCGGCTCCCGCTGATCGACTCCTCCATCGCGTCGCGGACGTCGTATTGCCAATACAGTCCGTCGGGCTGCCGGCGCTCTTCTGCCCAGAGGGCATGGTCGGCCAGCAGCAGGTCGAGTCGCTGTGTGACAGGAGCCGGATCGCCGGTCACCCAGGCCCGTCGCCAGGCCGCGTAGGGTAGCCACTGGCTGTATTTATGGAGCCGGGCCTGCTGCTCCGGCTGGAGCCAGTAGTCGAGGTAGGCATCGAGATACTGCGGATCGCGAAGCCAGCGACCCTCCATCAGATGGTGGCCGAGGGCAGAACTGACCGGCTCCGGCCGGGTGATGAACTCGGTGAGCACCCAGCGACCGGCTGGGTCGCGACGAAGGTGCTTGCGGAACGCCCACCAGCGGAAATACCAGAGCTCGACGAACTCGGGATCGGGGCAGTCGAACCGCGGCACGTTTGCCTCGAGCCA
>JBJOHE010000252.1:0-6414 GCA_046047895.1 Planctomycetota bacterium
GTGCAGACCCACCGCAAGCGGATCGCGGCCAAGCTCGGCACGCACGGCGACGAGCTCACCCGGCTGGCCGTCGCCCAGCGGCAGAGCTATCTGGCCCGGCCGCCCGAGTGAGTCGGCTAGATCGCATCCGCCTTACGTGTATCGCCGGCTCTGGGGCGGCAAAGGTCTCGTCGCGGGCGAGGATACGCCCTCATGCTCCTCGAGCATTTGCCGACCCCCTCGCTTCCTTTGCCCAGCCTGCCGGCACTCCGCAGCAAATATCCCGAATGTGCTCTAGCCGAAGCACCGGGGCTGGCCGGTCGCCTCGAGCACGGAGAGCCAGAGGTCGCCGTCGGGGCAGACCTGATTGCGGCGACTCACCGCCAGCGACATCGGGATGTGGACGTAGCGGCCCCGCCAGCGGCCCACCACCATGCCCGTGCGGCCTGCCATTGCCGCGTGCACGGCGTTCTGGGCCAGCCGGATGCAGTAGACGCTGTCGAAGGGATTGGCTTCCACGCTCCGAATCGCGTAGCTCGGGTCGATGTACTTGAGGTTGAGTTCGACCCCGGCCGCCGCGAAGTGGTCGGAGATCTGCTTCCGGAGAAACAGGCCGATGTCGAGCAGTTTCTTGTTGCCTGAGGCGTCTACCCCGACCTCCTCGGCCGGCACGAGATCCTGGCCGGCGCCCTCGGCCACCACGATCACGGCATGGCCGCGGCTTCGCACCCGGCTGAGGAGATGGGCGAGGAATCCGCGATCCCCATCGAGTGCGAACGGCACCTCCGGGATCAGCACGTAATTCGCGTCGGGCTCAGCGAGGGCCGCATAGCAAGCGATGAAGCCGGAATGGCGGCCCATCAGCTTCACCAGCCCCACTCCGTTGGGCGAGGCCTTGGCCTCGACATGGGCGGAGCGGATGCTCTTGGTCGCCTCGGCGAAGGCGGTCTGGAAACCAAATGACTGGTCGATGTAGGGGATGTCGTTGTCGATCGTCTTGGGAATGCCTACGACGGCGATCCGGCCCCCCCGCTCACGGGCCCGTTCGGCCACCTGCATCGCCCCGCGGAGCGTCCCGTCGCCCCCGATCACGAACAACACGCCGATGTTCTGCCGCTCGAGGCAGTCGACAATTGCGTCGGGATCCTGGGCCCCACGCGACGTGCCCAGGATCGTGCCCCCATCCTCGGCGATCCGGCTCACGACCTCCGGCGTCAGGTCAGTGACGTCATGGCCGTACCGAGGAATGAAGCCCTGGTAGCCGTTGCGAAATCCGGAGACCCGCTGTACGCCGTAGTGGAAGGCCAGCTCCATCACCAGCCCGCGGATCACGTCGTTGATGCCGGGGCAGAGGCCGCCGCAGGTGACGATGCCCACCCGGAGCTTGGCCGGGTCGAAGAAGATACTTCGTCGCGGGCCGGCCGGTTCGAAGCCCGGCAGATCTCCCGGCGCCAGCCCGAGGCCGCCCACCTGATCAAGCGTGTCGTGAAAGAGCACGCGGTCGGTCTCCTCCACATAGTGTTCGGTCGTCTTTCGCGACTCGATCAGCGGCTTCAAGGGAGAGTCGATCCGGCAGGGACCGAGCGAATCAATCGCGAGGGCGGCGGCGTCCATAACAGCGAACTCCTACAAGGCATCGAACCCGGGCTTGATCGGTGGTTCGCCGGCTCGGGGGCGGCAAAGGTCGCGTCGCGGGCGAGGATACGCCCCAATGCTCCGCGAGCGTTCGCCGACCCCCGAGCCTCCGCCCGATCGGTCGGCCTGGTCGGGTGTCGCTCAAACTCTCACGGATTCGTCTTAGCCGGTGGTGCGCATGCCGGCGGCGATGCCTTGCACGCAGAGCCGAAGGATGTCGCGATGGCGATCGCCCGCTTCGGGGTCGGCGGCGATCTCGGCCTGCCGGCGGCGCATGAACTCCACCTGGATCAGATTGAGCGGATCGACGTAGGGGTTCCGGGCCTCGATCGACCGTTGAAACCAGGGAGTCGCGGCGAGCAGGCTGCCGCCGCCCACGATGTCGATCAACGCCTGACGGGCCCGATCGTATTCGGCAGCGATTCGCTGCCAGATTCGTTTGCGGGCGTCGGTGTCGTCGTCGAGTTCGGAATAATGCTGGGCGACCACCATGTCGGCCTTGGCAAGCGCGAGCGTCGCGTTGTCGATTGTGGCCTGGAAGAACGGCCACTGCCGATACATCTCGCAGAGCTGCTGCCAGTTGCGGCGGTCGTCATACTTCACCTCGGCCAGGGCGGTGCCCAGACCGTACCAGGCGGGGATCATGCACCGGCTCTGCGTCCAGGCGAACACCCAGGGGATCGCCCGCAGGTCGTCGAGCGTCCGCTCTCCGCGGCGGCGGGCGGGGCGGGAGCCAATCGGCAGGGTTTCGATGTCGTCGATCGGTGTGCAGGCGGAAAAGTAGCCGATGAAGCCGGGCTGGTCGACGAGGTCGCGATAGGCTGCCAGCGACCGGGCGGCGAGCCGATCGGCCAGGGCGGGCCAGTCGGGCGGCACCGTGGCCGGCGGCAGGGTCGAGGCCACGAGGGTGGCCCAGGTCACCTGATCAAGGTGGCGGCGGGCGATCTCGGCGTCGTCGTATCGCTCGGCGAGCACCTCGCCCTGTTCGGTGAGCCGGAGGCTGCCGTCGAGCGTGGCTGGCGGCAGCGAGAGGATGCCGCGTGCGGCCGGACCGCCGCCGCGGCCAAGTGACCCGCCCCGACCGTGGAAGAAGGTGACAGCCACCCCCGCCGCCGCGGCAGCGTCATGAAGCCGCTCCTGAGCCGCCTGGAGGCCGCAGCAGGCGGCGAGGTAGCCGCCGTCTTTCGTGCTGTCGGAGTAGCCCACCATCACCAGCTGCCGATCGCCCCGGCCGGTGAGATGCTCCCGGTAGCAGGGCTCTGCAAGCATCGCGGCGAGTGTCTCGTGGGCATGGGCCAGGTCGTGGATCTTCTCGAAGAGCGGCACGACGGCGATGTCGTGGGCGGCCACCGGCAGGCCGGCCACGGCCGCCCGGGCCTGGGCCTGCCGCCAGAGCCAGAGCACCGCCAGCACGTCGGCCGGGCAGCGGGTGAGGCTTACGATCGCTCCGCCGAGACACTCCGGACCAAACCGCACCGCGGCGGTGTGCAGGGTTTCGAAGACCGCGAGGGTATCTGCCGCCAGGGGCGGGAGCGCCGCCGCTGCGATCCCGCCACCGCTGCCGAGCGTGTCCACGAGCAGCCGAGCCCGGTCGTCATCGGCCAGGGCGGCGTAGGCCTCAGGTTCGGCGAGGTGGCCGGCGGCGGAGAGGATCGCGCCCATGATGTCGGCATAGGCCCGCGCATCCTGCCGCACATCGAGGCAGGTCATGTGGAGGCCGAAGGTGTGGACGAGATCGAGCCAGGCCTGGGGCAGGGATTCGGAGGAGAGCCCGTGGTCTTGCCGCAGGCACTCGACGAGCATCGCCACGTCGGCGGCAAGATCGCCGCCCGAACGGTAGGGGATTGGCCCCGGGGGCGGCCCGTGGAATCCCAGCTCTCGGGCGGCGTTCAAGCGAAGCCGGATCAGGGCGAGCCAGCGGCGGTAGATCGCGTGCGGCTCGAGCGGGCCGACTGCGGCGGCCAATTCGGGCCATTCAGCTTCGAGCGCGGCCAGCCGTTCGGCGAGCGGCCGGCCGCCCGCCGCAGCCCGCAGCGAGATTGTGAGCATCTCGTCGAGCCGGCTGCACCACTCCAGATGACGGTCGATCGCGGCCCGCCGCAGCCGCAGGAGCGTGGCTGCGGTCACATCGGCGGTGACGAAGGGATTGCCGTCGCGATCGCCTCCCATCCACGAGCCGAACCGGAGGAAAGTGGGCACCGTGAAGGGCTCGTCGGGGTAGGCGGCCGCGACCGCCCGGCGGACCGACGCGTAGACTTCCGGCACCGCCTCCCAGATCCTGGGCATCAATGACAGGCCCCGCTCGACCTCGTCGAGCACAGTCGGCCGCTCTGGCCGGAGAAACTCGCTCTGCCAGAGCACCGCCAATTCGGCCCGCATCTCGGATTCGAGCCGCCGCCGTTCCCGAGGCAGGAGGTCGGGCCGGTCGAGGGTTTCGAGGCTCTGCCGCATTCGCCGGAGCTTCGCCCGGATGCTTCCACGCTTGGCCTCGCTGGGATGCGCGGTGAAGACGAGTTCCACCGCCAGCCGGTCGAGGGCCTGCTGCACTTCGGCTGCCGCCAGCCCCCGATCTCGCAGCTCGGCGATCCCGCCCGCGAGCGACTCCTTGAGCGGCAGCGGATCCCGGTCGCGTTCCCGCTCTCGCAACACCCGCACCCGTTGCCGGTCTTCCGCGATGTTCACCAGGTCGAAGAACACGCTGAAGGCCCGGGCCACGATCGAGGCCTGGGGGTCGTCGAGCCCAGCGATTCGGGCGTCGAGTTCCGCCTCGGCCCCGTGGCGGCCGGTACGGCGGTCGCGGGCCAGCGTGCGAACCTCCTCGACGAGGGCAAAGGCTTCGGGGCCTTCGAGGTCGAGGATCACGTCGCCCAACATACCCCCGAGCAGGCGGACGTCACGGCGCAAGAGGTCGTCGGCAACCACGGGAATCCTTCCGGACGGCAGGCGGGACGAGGGGGCGGGCGGGGATCCAAGCGTCAACAGCATAGAAGGAGCAAATCCCGCGCCAACTCAGGCCGCCGATCGCGACAGGCCATTTCGCCGCGGTTTGCCCGCGGCTGACAGGAAACCACGGCGATCGGCGGCCTGCTTCCAGGCAGTCGATGCCCTGTTGCGAGGCAGTCGGGGCGGCTGGTAGGTCGCGGGATCGGTCCATATGCTTGCGGCCATGAAACCTATCACGTGTGTCTCGCGGAGCTGCCGGCTCGCCCTCGGTCTGGTTTTGCTCACCGGATTTCACGGGGCCATGGCCCAAGACGCAGCCCTGCTCGTGGCCGATCCGATTCGTGGCCTCCAGGCCGCGGCTGAGGAGAGCGGCTCGGCTCCCTGGGGGTACTGGGGCGACCAGCCGGGCCGCTATGTCAGCTGGTCGAACCACTCCAACCGGCTGATCCCGGTCTACGCCTTCGGTGTGCCCAAGACTCCGATCGGTGGTGAGCACAGCGTCTACCGGGATGCCGAGCGGCTCACGGCCCTCTATGGCCGTCTGCCCGACCACACCCTCAATCCGGCCGCGACCTACTTCGATCAGACCGACGTCTATCGGCTCCAGCTTGCCGCCGCGGACGCCGGCAAGAAGTACATCGTGCTCGTGGTCTTCGACGGGCTCGACTGGACGATGACGCGGACGGCGGCGATCGCCACCCGCGGACGGGTGGAGTACGACTCGGGGCGTGGCACCGGCTTCACCTTTCAGGATTACCGCGGCTGCCCGACCTCGTTCGGCCTGTGTGTGACGAGCCCGGCCAACGACGGCACGAAGTTCGACGTCGACGCCCAGGCGGTCCTCAATCCCGGCGGCGAGACCCCGGGGGGCTACGACGCCGGCCGCGGCGGCGACACCGCCTGGGCGCCGCGGGCGAGCCCGCTCTACCTGATGGGCAAAGACCGCGACTGCCCCCACGCGGTGACCGACTCGGCCGCGTCGGCCACATCGCTCTGCTCGGGCTGCAAGACCTACAACGACGCGATCAACGTCGGCCCCGACGGTCGGCAGCTCGAGCCGATCGCCCACACGCTTCAGGGCCGCGGCTTCGCGGTCGGCGCGGTGTCGAGCGTGCCGGTGTCACACGCCACGCCGGCCTGTGCCTATGCCCACAACGTCGGCCGCGGCGACTATCAAGACATTTCCCGCGATCTCCTGGGCGAGCCATCGGTGTCGCATCCGGTGCCGCTCGCGGGTCTCGACCTCGTGCTCGGCGCGGGCCACGGCGTGCAGGTCGAGGCCGATGCCGACCAGGGGCGGAACTTCGAGCCGGGAAACAAGTATGTGGCCGACTCCACCGTCGCTGCGATCGATGCCGCGGCGGGGGGGCGGTATCGCGTGGCCGTTCGCACGCCCGGTCGGAGTGGCGCGGAGGTCTTGGCCGAGGCGGCGGCCGATGCGGCCGACCGCGGCCTGCGGCTGTTCGGGTTCTTCGGCACCGCCCAGGGCAACCTGCCGTTCCGCACCGCCAATGGTGACTTCGACCCCGGGGCCGGCAGCCCGCAGGGTTCCGACGACCCGGCCAGCGAAGCGCTGCGAAAGAAGTATGGATCGCAGATTCACTATTCCCCGGCCGACATCGTGGAGAACCCGACGCTCGCCGAAATGACGAACGTTGCCCTCGACCATCTCGCGCGGGGAGGTCGATTCTGGCTGATGGTGGAGGCCGGTGACGTCGATTGGGCGTCCCACGCCAACAACGTCGACACCGCGATCGGCGCCGTGCAGAGCGGCGACGCCGCCTTCCGCGCCATCGTCGATTGGGTCGAGCGGAATGACGCCTGGGACGAGACGGCGGTGGTGGTGACGAGCGACCA
>JBJOHE010000253.1:0-5968 GCA_046047895.1 Planctomycetota bacterium
AGCGATTGACCGGCGAGGGGATACGGGCGATCCCGACCGACCTGTGAAGGCTGATTCGACAAGGGATCGACGCGGATTCGGGCAGGCTGCAAGCCTGCCCCCACTGGTCGGTTGGAACCCAGGGCCTCAAGAGCAGGGCGATCCCGACCTCCAGTTGACTCGGCTTCAGGGCCGTCGAGTCCGCGACCGAATCCCTTACGGCATGGCGTTGACCGTGTCGCCGGCGGCTCCAGTGAACAGGCTCACGAACACCTCGGGATCGAGCGAATCGTCGAAGAACCGGGCCGAGGCATCGCCCATCAGGTAATTACAGCCCTGCGGGTGGAACGAAAAGATCTCGTTGTTGTTGTCGACGTTCTGCATCCGGCCGGCGGTCTGGTAATGGACGTTGTACCAGCTCTCTACATCCGCCCAACGGGCGCCGGAGACGGTGCCCGCAACCTCCTTGCCGCCGTCGAGATATCGCTTTGGCCGGCCACCGTCTTCGAAGAGCAGGAACGTCTTTGTCAGCCCGTCCGAGATGTCGCTCATCTTCCGCGGGCCCTTGCGGAGCATGCCTTCGAGGTCGCTCCGCTCCGTGATCATCTTGGACGACCGCAGCGCGTTGTAGACGCCGGTGGTGATCGCGTTGCAGACCGCGAAGTCGGAGATGTAATCGGCGTTCTTCGGCGCGGAGGGGCAGCGGATGAGCTTGATCTCCGACTGGGTGGCCCCGCGATTCTTGAGATGATTCCAGTCGTAGCCAAAGTCCATCTGGTCGTAGATCGTCGATTCCTCGATGTACGGCAGGAGGTAGGTGATCAGGTTATGGGCAGAAGGCGGTCGCTTCGAACCGGCGGCCGTCGTCCAGCCCGGCGGGAGCTTCTTGCGGGCGTCCATGTAGGAATGCACGCCCAGGCCGAGCTGCCGCATGTTCGTCAGGCAGTTGGTCCGCCGGGCCGACTCGCGGGCGCTCTGAACGGCCGGCAGCAGCAGGCCGATGAGCGTCGCGATGATCGCGATCACCACGAGGAGTTCGACGAGCGTAAAGCCCGCCGTGCGGGTGGGATGTCGGCCACTCATGTGAGTTTCCTCGCCTCGGTGACGGTGCCGATTCGCTGCCATGTTCAGCGGCCTCCCTTCCGCGACCGCCGCCGAAGCCCGGCAGCGACCGCCCCGGCGAGCATGCCGACCCCGAGAACCGTCGGCTCGGGCACCACCGACACCGAGCCAAGGCCGGTCGCGGTGACCGAAGCGGCCGGGAAGTAGTTGCCCGTGCCATAGGCCCCGGCGGTGTTGATGCCGACGAGGTCGAAGACGTTCGTCACGCCGTCGTAGTTGAAGTCGCCCTGGCTCCAGATGCTGGCCGAGCCCGAGCCATACTTGCCGGAGCTGTTGATGCTCACGAGGTCGAACACGTTGACGGCGCCACTCAGGTCGACGTCGCCCACGGCGGCGTAGCCCACCTGGCCACTGCCGTCGCCGTTGATCACGTAGCCCACGGCCCGGCCACTGGTGGCTGCCGCAGTGGACGACGTGATGCCGGAGGTGCCCGCCCAGGTGCCGCCGGAACGGCCCGCCAGGATGTCGTCTCGGAGGGTGGTGGCATCGATGCCGCCCGCGGCGAACTGGATGGCGCTCGAGCCGAGATCGAGGATGCTGCCCGTCTCGTCGACTGCAAGCGAAGTCGCCGTGACCACGGTGCGGGTGGCCGCCGGCAGGCTCAGCGAGCCACCGGCCGTGACATCGATCGCCGGCGTGCCGGCGATGCCACCGCGGGTGACGGTCACGGCGGTGAGGCCGGAGCCGCCCACCGAGAGGGAGCCGGCCGAAAGCATGCCGCCGTCGACGGTCACGCCCTGCCCCTGGAGCACCACGCCGGAGGCGACTTCGAGCGTGCCGCCGGTCACCGAGACGGGCCCGCTGCCCAGGGCGGCGGGGTCGGCGACCCGGAGCACACCGCCGGTGACGGTCGTGTCTTGGAGGGCGTTGGCCCGGCTAAGCACGAGCGTGCCCGGGCCGGCCTTGGTGAAGGGCCCTTGGGCCTCGAAGTCGCCGTCGATCGAGAGCGTTCCGCCGGCGTCGGCCATATCGATCGTGCCGCCGGCAAAGCCGATGAGGGTGTAGGCGGTGCGGGCACCGTCGCCGGCCCCATCGAGCCGCAGCGTGGCCGCCCCGACGTCGCCGATCAGGTATTCGCCGGTGTGAGCCGCCTGGAGGGCGGTCACGCCGATCGCCAGGGTGCCCTCGTGGACATTGACGGGGATCGCCCCACCCACCGTCACGCCCTCGGCGAGCACCACGGTGCCGGCCGTCGTCTTGTCGAGCATGATGGAGCTGCCGGTGCGGTTGAGCACGCCGCCCGTGGCGACGTTGGTGAACTCCGTCGCCACCGTGCCGGAGCGGAAGTCGAGCCCGCCGTCGCGCTCGGCGGTGAAGTTGATGTTGCTGCGGAAATCGCCCGCGAAGACGAGCGAGCCGCCGTCGAGGATGACGCCGCCGAAGTTCTCGCCCTGGCGGATCTCGGTCCGGCCGCCGGCGTTGATCGTGATGAAGGTGTCACCGGGCAGGTCGGCGTTGCCGCCGGCTCCGAACACAAACGTGCCGCCGTCGTTGACGGTGATCGACGGAGTGTTGAGGTCGCCGCCGGCACCGAGGTCGTCGAGCACGAGCGAACCGCCGTCGATCGTCACCAGGCCGGTGAAGCCCGTGCTCGCTCCGAGGAGGGTCAGCGTGCCGGAGCCGGCCTTGGTGATCGAGCCGTCGCCCGAGATCGCGGCCGGAAGAGTCATGTCGTCGGCCCGATCGACCAGGAGCGTGCTACCGCTGACGAGGTCGAGAGTGCCGGCGAGCGAGCCGCCCGTCACGGTCATCGTGCCGCCCGTGACAGTCACCGGCCCGGCCAACGCCGCGTTGACCAGGTCGAGCGAGGTGCCGAAGTCGAGGGCGAGCGGCCCGGCGAGGGAAGCCGCGGCGTCGGCCGTGCCGAGCTGGAGCGTGCCACCGGTCACGACCGTGCCTCCCGTGCGGGAATCGGCATAGGCCAGGGTCAGCCGGGCCGAGCCGGCCTTGGAGAGCGTGCCGGCGCCGGCGAGGGTGCCGGTGCCACCGAAGGTGTAATCGAGTCCGAAGGAATCGACGGTCACCTGGGCGGGCTCGAGGGTGCCGACGAGCTCGACGCTGCCGGAGCTGGCCAGATCATCAAACCGGGGGCGATCGCCCGTGACGAAGTTCGTCGTCTGGCTCGAGGACGTGTCGGCCCAGTTGTCGGTGCCGCCCACGCCGACCGCGGTGCCGGCATCCCAGACGGTCGACGTGGAGCCGGTCCAGCGGATCTGGCTGATGCCGGTGATGTCGAGGTCGATCGTGGTGTTGGCGGTGTCATAAACCAGGTTTGCCGCGACCCGCGGAGGCGCGGTGAAGGAAAACCCGCTCGTGATCGGCAGGCCTTCGTAATCGACCACGGTAAACCGGCCGGCGACGAGCTCCTGGGCCGATTGGATCGCCAGCGTGTGCTGGCCCCCGGAGGTGATCAGGCCGTCGAGCGTCGTCACGTGCAGCAGGGCCGCCGAGGGCAGTCCGCTGCCGGACAGGACGAAGCCGAGCGTGGAGCCGGTCGAGCCCAACTGGAGCATCGGGGTGGAGAAGGTCGCGGGGATCTCCCCGTTGACCACGGCCAGCGTGCCGCCATCGGCCACCATCACATCCGAGGGCAGAGCAGCCGGAGTGATGGCCAGGGTGCCAGCCTGCACCACATAGGTGCCGGAGGCCAGGTTTTCGCCCACGAGGGCCAGGACGCCCGGGCCAGTCTTCGTCAGGCTGCCGGTGCCAGAGATCGGCCCGGTGAGGGAGAACGTGGTGTCGGCCTGGGTGATATCAAAGCCACCCCCCGCAGCATTGAGGGTGAAGCTGCCGCCGCGATTCGCGGTGGGCCCGGCGTAGCCGAACGTGCCGGAGGTGAAGTCGCCGCCCAGCAGCACGTCGGAGCTACCGAGGTTGCCGGCCGCGTCGTGGAGGATCATGCCCTCGGCGATCCCGAGACCACCGGTGACGCCGATCGACGCGTTGCCGGTGACGGTGACGGTGCCGGGGCCGGTCTTTTCGATTCCGCTGCTGCCGCCAAGCACCATGGCCGCGGGGCCGGTGCCGGTGAGCGTGCCGTCGGTCCACTGCGAGAGGCTGCTGCCCACCGCGGTAAACCCGCCGAGCTTGAGATCGAGGCTGCCACCGGCGAGGTTGATGCCGCCAAGCTGCTCGCCTTCCTCCCAGATCACCTGCCCGCCGGTGTTGGCGGTGATGTAGGTGGTGTCGGGCATGTCGGGGTTGCCGGCGGTGGCGACGCCGAACTGGAAGGTGCCGCCGGCATTGACGATCACGTCGGTGGCGTTGAGATCACCGCCCCCCCCGTTGTCGTCAAGGATCACCGCTCCACCGTCGATCGTGAGGGTGCCTGTGAAGGGGCTCGATCCGGTGAGTGTGAGGGTGCCGGGCCCGTTCTTCGTGATTCCGCCCGTTCCGCTGAGGCTTTCGGCATACGTCAGGCCGTCGGCGTGGTTGAAGGCGAGGCTGCCCGCGGCATCGACCAGGATGTCACCGACGAGTTCCAGGCCTGTGCCACCGAGACCGATCGCAAGCGTGCCGGCGTTCACGGCGGCGCCGCCGGCCAGTGAGCCGGAGACGAGTTCGGCCGTGCCTCCGTTGAGCGTCAGCCCCCCGTGGAGTTCGCCTTGTTGAACCGAGAGGGAGGCACCACCGGCGACGGAGACCGGCCCGGCGACCACGGGCGCGACGAGAGGCGTCATCCCCGACTCACCGACGGTCAACGAGCCGCCGAGCACTGCCATGCCCCCCCGAGAGTCGTTCGTGACCAACAGCGTCAGGCCCGCGGTGCCCGTCTTGGTGAGCAGCCCCGAGCCCGAGAGCGAGCCAGGGCCGGTAAACGTGTAGTCGTTCGAAGAGTTGTCGACCGTCACGGAGCCGGGGGCGAGCATCCCGTTGAGCGAGACGATCCCCACAGAGCCGGTGTCGTCGAAGATCACCTGGTCACCGGTCACGAAGTTCGTGGCCGTGCCGCCGATATCCCAGTTGAAGGCTCCGCCCACGTCCACGGCCGTGCCCGCATCCCACACGTTCGAGCCGCTTCCGGCCCAGCGGGGCGTGTCGGTGCCGAGCACGTTGAGGTCGATCGTGGTGTTGATCTGGTCGTACTCAAGTGTGGCGTTGACCCGCGGGGGCAGCGACGCCAGGGAGAAGCCGGACGCAATCGAAGTGCCTGTGTAGTCGATCAGGGTGAACCGACCAGGCTGGAGTCCGCCCGACGTACCGACCGCGATCGCATGACTTCCACCCGAGAGCTGTAAGCCGTCGGCCTGTGTCACCTCGAGCAGCGGCACGGTGGGATTGACGGAACTGGCAAGGTCGAAGGCGAGGGTCGAGCCGGCACTGCCGAGCGTCAGCGTGGCGGTGGAAAGGGTTGCAGGCTCGGTGCCGCTGGCAGCGACGAGGCTCGCCCCGTCGGCCACGGTGATGCCGCCGGTGTGGGTGAACGGCGTGAGCGACAGGCTGCCCGCGGCGACCTGAATCGGACCGGAGAAGGTGTGGCTACCGGAGAGCGAGACCAGGCCGCTGCCGGCCTTTACGAGCGAGCCATCGCCCGAGACAGGGCCGGTCACGGTCAGCGAGCCCGCGCGGTTGAATTCGACGGTGCCGCCAGCGGTGACGGCAATCGGGCCGTCGATCGTCCCGTAGGTGTCCCCGATGCCGATCTGGAGGGTGCCGTTCGAGACGGTGGTGCCTCCTGTGTAGCTGTTTCTCGTGTCCAGTACCACGCGGGCGGCGCCGGTCTTCTCAAGCCGGCCGGCGCCCGTGATTCCGCTGCCGGTCAGGGTGTAGTCGCGAGCGTCGTTTGCGAACGTGACGAGCTGGGGCTCGACGCTGACCGTGATGTCCACGGCGACCGGGCCGGACCCGGTGGCGGTGTCGCCGAAGA
>JBJOHE010000254.1:0-4922 GCA_046047895.1 Planctomycetota bacterium
GGCACCTGGACCGCCGGACGGCAGCCCGCGGCGGCGACCGCCACGAGCAGGATCGCGGTGCCCGCCGGGCTCGCCCGACGGCCGGCGGAGCGGCGGCCGTCAATCGCCATGGGAGGCCTCACCGCCATCGCGGCTGCAGAGGGCCGCCCAGATATCGTGGTTGATCGTCTCGGCGACGAACCGGACCGATCCGTCCCCGAGCGACACGTTCGCCCCGCCGGTGTGCTCCGCATACATCTGGCAGACGTGGGCCACCGGATCGTTCGGGGGATGGATCACGTCGAGTTCCGACTCGGCCGGGCCGCTGTGGACGAGCACGAGCGTGGCGGCGCGGTCGGGTTCGGAGCCGACGCGGCTGGCGAACAGCGGCGTCGGATGGCTGGCGGCTCCTGGCACGACTCCGGCCCACGACTTTTCCGAAAGCGCCGCGGAATGCTCGCCGAGAAAGACGGTCTTCGACATCCCGTCGGTGATCCGGGAGACCCGGAGAAACGAGTTTCGATAGAGCGGGCCATTGGCGATGCCGTCCCAGCTGGCCAGCGAATCCATCCACGGCTCGCGATGCCCGGCGTTGGCGACGTAGTCGGCTCTTCCCAGTCGGATGCCGGAGGGGTGGGCGGCGCCGTCGGGGGTGCGAACCGAGAACGCGTCTCGCCCGCCGCTGGACGAGGGACAGAGAAAGATCGGCAGGCGTTCCGCCACCAGCCCGCGATTGTGCGGATGCATCACTCCCAGCTCGGCATCGTCGGCATGGCAGAAGGCGGCGAATGTGGCAGTCTCCTCGATGAAGGCTGCGATCTGGAGCCCCCAGCCCGTGCCTGGCGGCGCGTCGAGCGTGGCCGAGTCGCGGTCTACCCGTGTGACGTCGCAGACATACCCCGCCGGCAGCCGCCGCTTCGCCGACTCGTGGCCGAGGATGGCGAGGCCAAGCTGTCGCAGGTTCCCGGAGCATTGCATTCGTCGGGCCGACTCGCGGGCCGATTGGACGGCTGGCAAGAGGCTGCCGATCAGCGTGGCGATGATCGCGATCACCACCAGCAGCTCCACGAGACTGAACCCAGCACGAAGTCGCCGGTGCACCATTTTTTTGAGGCCTCAAAATTTAGGTTTTGACTCATCAAAATAATAGCGGCCCGGGGGCGGGGGGCAAGATGCTGTCAAAGCCGGGCACTCGCGGTGGAACGCAGTCTCGGGTACCGGGCCCGACAGCCACACTCACGATCGGAGCCATTCCCGCCTATTCGGCGACGGGCTGCTTTGCGAAATCGACTTCCGCCCGCCAGCGGTCCACTGCCTGGGCGGCTTCGGACTGCCGGCTGCGGGCGGCCTCGAGGGCGGTTGTCGATTCCTCGAGTGCCTGTCGGGCGGCGGCCAGTTGTGATTCGGCGAGTTGCATCGCCGCGGTGGCGGCCTCGGCCTGGGACACCGCCGCCTGCTCGGCCGCCGCGATCTCGGCGAGCGTCCGCTCGGCGGCGGCCAGCCGTTCGGCGAGCGGCGGTGGGTTCGTGTCGAGGCTGCCGGTCGGCTTGCCGTCGCTCGTGGTGAAGGCTGTCAGTCCGCCGGTCCAGTCACCGGCAAAGACCCGTTGACCGTCGCTCGTGGCGGCCACCCGGGTGCCGATGTCGGCCAGGCTCCCCAGCTCCCGCTCGAGCCCGCCATCACCCTTCCAGAGCTTCACCTTCCGATCCCGGCCGGTGGTAACCAGCCGGCCATCCGGCAGCCAGGCGATCCACTCCGCGCCGCCTGGATGGGCCGGCCAGTTCTTGAGTTGGGCGGCCGCGCGGGGATCCCAGAGCCGGGCCGTGCCATCCTCGGCCACGCTCGCGAGCACGAGCCCATCGGGCCGCCAGGCCACGGCCGTGATCGCGGCTGTATGGCCCTTGAGCGTCCCGGCGTCGCGGCCCCCGCGGGTCTCCCGGAGCAGCAGGTTTCCTGCCCGGTCGCCCGAGGCGAGCAGCCGGCCGTCGGGTGAAAACTCGAGGGCCGTCACCCAGTCGGTGTGGCTGCGAATCTCGTGGGCCACCGAGCCATCGACCGTCTTCAGCAGCCGCACGACCCGGGCCGGGCCGCCCAGGGCCACATACCGGCTGTCGGCCGTGAGGTCGGCGGCGAGCACCTCGTCGAACTCATCGCCCACTTCCGCCACCCGCTCGCCCGTCGTCACATCCCACACGACCACGCGGCCACTCTTGGCCGCCTCGCCGCCGCCGGCGAGCAGGAGCCTGGCATTCCGGGAAAACCTGACTACCCGCGCGACACCCTCGGGGAAGGGAAGCACGCCGAGCAGGTCGAGCGAGCCTGTGTGGTAGAGCAAGACCTGGCGTCGGCCGCCGACGGCGACGACCTCCCCGTGGGGTGAGGCGGCCAGCGCCGTGACGGCCGTCGGCCGCAGCCCGTGGCTGAGCGGATCGAGCGGCAGCCGCGGCGGCATCACCGGCGGCCCCTCCGGCTTCACCGCCTCGAGCGCTCCGAGCGCGATCGCATTTTGTTTCCTGGCAACCGGCTTGCCCCCCGCCCGTTCGATCGCCCCGGCATTGATCCAGGCCTTGATCACGTCGAGCGACGCCGCGGGGAGCTTGTCGGACTCCGGCGGCATTTTCGGCTCCGACTCGTGGCTTGCGAGCATCAGGAGATAGGAGCCGGCGGCATCGCCCGGCGCGATCACCTCGCCCGAGCTGCCGCCGGCCATCGTCTGGCCCCAGCTCGTGAGGTCGAGGCCGCCCGCCTTCTTGTCAGGGTTGTGGCAGCCGCAGCATTTCTCGCGAAAGATCGGCAGCACCTGGTCGGTGAAGTTGGGCGGCTCGGCTGCGGGAATCGCGGTCGGCAGGGCGAACGCGAGCGCGACACCAGCGGTGGAGGCTGCATTCCGCAGGCACCAGGCCTGCGGCCATCGGCCGATGGAAGGTGGATTCGTCATCTGTGCGTTGCGTTTCAAGCGGATCGTACGACCACGGTCGCCCGGAGGTGCGACCGCCGGCCGGAGGGCCGGCGAGGCTGCCGGGGCCAGGGATGGCCCGGCAGCCGAAAAGCTAGTGGTTGAAGATGAATTCCGGGGAGTTGAGCAGGGCCCAGAAAATGTCTTCGAGCGACTGCTTCTTGTCATTCGCCGCCTCGACGGTCGCGACCAGTTCGGCTCGCTCCTCCGCCGTCGGCTCGCGGCCGTTGCACCGAATGAAGAGCGCATCGATCACGGCCGCCGGCTCCGCGCCGGCCTCGAGCATCCGGCCCACCACGTTGCCCTGGCGGATCCGGTCGTTGGCCACGTCGCCATTGAGCAGATGGAGGGCCTGCGACAGGCTCGGATCCATCTTCACGGCGCAGGTGCAGACATCCTGCCGGGTGGCCCGCCCGAAGGTCGTGAGGAAGTAGTTGGTCGTGCGGCCGTCGGCCACCTCCACCGCCCGGGCGCCGAGCGGCAGCCCCGGAAACTTGTGCTTCGTGTCGGTCACCTGGGCGAGCACGTCGAGCAGTACCTCGGCCCGCTGCCGGCGAACGGCCGCCCGGGCAAAGTTCGTGTCGTCGAGCCGATTCGACTCGGTCGGTTCACAGGACCGCTGGTAGGTACGAGACGTGCAGATGTCGCGGACGAGGCCGCGGAAGTCCCAGCCGGAGGCGACGAGCCGACGAGCAAGTTCGTCGAGCAGCGGGCCATTGGCCGGCGGGTTGCTCACCCGGGCGTCGTCGGGCTCATGCACGATGCCCCGGCCGAGGAAGTGGGCCCAGGCCGTGTTGGCGATATGCCGGGCGAAGTAGGGATTGTCGGGGGCGGTGATCCAGGCGGCCACCAGCTCGCGGCGGCCGCGATCGGGAATCTTCGGCCGCTCGCCGCCGAGGAACTTCGGCGCGGCCGGCTTCTTCGTCACGGGATGCTGCAGTTCGCCGCCGCCCGAGTCGAACACGATCGTCTCCCGCGGGTCGGCGGCTCGTTTGCGGCCGATCTGATTGAAGAAGGCGGCGAAGCCGTAGTAATCGTCCATCGTCCAACGGTCGAAGGGATGGTTGTGGCACTGGGCGCACTGGATCCGCATTCCAAGAAAGGCCTGGGCGACATTCTCGGCGAGCTTGAGCGTGTTGCGTTCGAGCTGGAAGTAGTTGGTGGCAGGATTCTCGAAGGTGCCGCCCGACGCAGTGAGGAGATCCCGAACCAGGGCGTCGAGTGGCTGGTTGGCCGCGATCCGCCGCTCGAGCCACTGGTGATAGAGCAGGGCCCCCTTGGGGCTGACGTCATTGCCCTGGGAACGGATCTGGAGGATCTCGGCCCAGCGCATCACCCAGAGATCGGTGAACTCCCGCCGGGCCATGAGCTGGTCGACCAGGCGGGCTCGCTTGTCGGGAGCGGTGTCGGCCAGGAACGCGGCCCGCTCCTCGGGCGTGGGCAGAAGGCCGACGAGGTCGAGACAGGCCCGGCGGAGGAAGGTCTCGTCATCGCAGACGGGCGAGGGCTCGATCCGCAGGCTCTTCAGCTTGGTGGCGACGAGTTCGTCGATCGCCGCGGCCCCGTCCGTCGCCCCGACGAGCGGCGGTTCATCTGGATACACGAATTCGAGATCGGGCGGAATCACAGCCAGCGGCACACCGACGGTGATCGTCGCGTAGCGGGCCATCACAAAGCCCTCACCGCGGACGCCGGCGGTGGTCAGGCCGGCCGGCGAGATCGTCACGCTCCGGTCGTTGTTGGACGCATACCAGCAGAGGTCGGTGACGTCGCGATCGGTGCCGTCGGAGAAGCGGGCGACGGCCACGAGCTGCTGCGAGGAGCCGGCATCGTCGCTCACTTCGGCAGTTTCGGCCGTGGCAGGAGCAGATGCGGCGGTCAGCAGGGACGTCGGCGGATAGAGATCGAGAGCCAGGAGCTGGGGCACGCCCGCGGCGGGATCGGGGCCGGGATCGTCGGGCGCACCCGCCTCGAGCCAGCGGAGGAG
>JBJOHE010000255.1:0-2826 GCA_046047895.1 Planctomycetota bacterium
ATGGGCCTTCCGCGAGGAACACGCCGTTGTATTCGAGCAGCGAACCCTTGCGGTAATGCAGCTGCGAGATCGAGCGGTTGTAGTCGACAAGCGCCCGGTAGTAGGAGCTCTCCGCCTCGGCACGTCGCCGCTGGGCGTCAAGCAGCTGGTCGAAGGTGACGGTGTTGGCGTCATAGGCCGCCTGGACCGCCTCCACCTGCCGCTCGGCGGCGACCCGGCGGTTGTAGTTGGTCTGGGCGAGGGCGAAGTTGGTGTCGACGTTTCGCACGGCGTCGACGAGGGCGTGGGACACCTCGAGCTCCTCATCCTGGAGCCGGGCCCGCTCCCGGGCCAGCTGGAGCTGGTGGTGGCGAACCGTCGCGAGCTCCCGGCGGAAGCCGAGCGGCATCTGGAACTGCGCCCCGGCCTGCCACTCCTGGAACTGCCCCGAGAACAGGGTCGAGTAGGCGTCGGTGCCGAACAGCGGGTCGGCGACGTTGCTCGCCTCGTAGGGATTGTAGTTCTGGTTGATCAGATCCTGGCCCATGCCGAGGAACCGCCAGCGGCCGATCAGGTCGAGCCGCGGCAGGATCAGGTTCTTGGCGGCGACGAGTTCCAGCTCCCGCTGCTTGATGATCCACTTCTGCCGGCGAAGCTCCGCCGAGCGGGAAAGCGCCTCGACGAGCGACTGCTGCCAGTCGAAGGTGATCCGGGCGGTCGTCGGTTCGTCGGAGGGCCGGATCAGCCGGCCGTCGCTGGGCGAGATGCCCATCATGAACCGGAGCCGGTTTTCCGAGCGGTAGACGTCGGTCAGCGCCTGCTCGACCTCGCTGCGGAAGAAGAAGTACTGCTCGCGGGCCTGGGCCTCCTTGTCGGCTTCACCGCCGCGAGACTGCTCGACGTAGAGGGCATGCACCTTCCGCCAGGCCTCGAGGGCCGAATCGCGGCCGGCCTTGCGGGCTTCGAGGTTGCGATAGGCGAAGTAGAGCTCCCAGTAGGACTGTTCCGTGTCGCTGACAAGGTTTCGCACACCGGCCTCGAAGTCGGCCAGCGAGATGTCGGCGTTGACCCGGGCGAGCAGCACGCCGCGGAAGATCGGCCGCGAATAGAGGTTCTCAAACGCGTCGGGGCCGGCGATCCGGTTGTAGGTGGCGCCCGCGCCTTGGAGCAGCGGCTGGTTGAAGCTGAAGTCGTAGTTGGTGGTCCAGGTCGAGGGCACGACCACCTGGCCGGTGACGGGATCCCGCTCGCGGATTGGTGAATTGTTGTTGTCGTAGAGCGTCTGGTTCGAGAAGCCGAAGGTCGCACCGGTGGCGGTCCGCTTCGTGATGCCGGTCGTCCAGTTGCCCGTGTCGCCCTCCAGCACCCGGGGAAAGATGCTGCCGCCGAGAATGTCGATGTTCTGCGGCCGGTTCTGCCGGTCCCAGGTGAGCGAACTGGTCAGCTGGGCGTCGAACAGGGCCAGGGCGCTCTCGACGCCGCGGAAGGGGTCGGTCTCGACCACGGCAGGGTCGTAGACCGTCGGGGTCTGCGTGGGTGCCGTGAGCAGCGACACGGCGGGCTCGCCGGTCTGCGGCCGCGGCCCGCCGAAGCTTGCAAACCGGCCGCCGAGGTTTCGCAGCACCTTGCCGTTTTCAAGCGCCGTGCGAACAGCCTCTTCGAGGGACAGTTCCCAGATGTCGTCGAAGTTCGGATTCGAGAGTGTGAGCGGATCGACCGCCCCGGCCGCTTCATCGAGCGGCTCCTGGCAGGTGTCGGGATACTCCATCTTCTGGACGGCCCCGACATAGTGCGAGAGGTCGCCATCCTCGAAGAAGTAGAAGGGCTGCCGCGGCGCACAGCCGGAGCCCACGACGGCGACGCTCGTGAGGAGAACCCAGGCTTGGCGAAGGATGCGTTCCATGGCAGGGGCTGGCCGTGGTGGAGTGAACGGTTTGCGAAATCGTGCCGCCGATGCGCCTCGGGGGGTTGGCCGTCGAATGACAGTCCCTCCCGGCACGGGGCCCCCCGACTCCGTGCCTGCAGGACCGCACCCGAGGCGCAGCGGCAGCATCGGAGGTATCGGATGTCACCCCCCGCAAACTTGGGGCAATCGTTACAGTCGCGCCAGCTGGCGTGAAACTGGGAAGACTGGGCGGCTCCGGGGCACGGCCGCCCCCGACCTGGGCCGCCCTGCCCTTGAAGCCTGTGTTCCAACCGACCCGTGGCCGCAGGCTTGGAGCCTGCGGGATGCGCGTTGATTCCTTGTTGAATCAACGTCAACTGGAAGGTCGGGTTCACCCGTATCCCCTCGCCGGACGTTCGCTTCGGCCTTCGTGGCCTCCGCTCATTCCGAGGCAACTGCGCTTCGCCCTCCGGGCTTCGCTGGTTGCCTAGGCCGGCTCGGGGACACGGGCGCCCCCGACCTGGGCCGCCCCGTCATTGAGGCACGTGTTGCAAAGGACCCGTGGCCGCAGGCTTGGAGCCTGCGGGATGTGGCTTCAACAGCGAAGGTCGTTGATCGCATTCTGAAGCCACCCGGATTTGGGCAGGCTGCAAGCCTGCCCCCACTGGTCAACCGGCAGGCCGCCCCGAGCGGCCTCGCCACCCCACGGCACGCAGCGGGCATAGCCCGCGCCGCGTGCCAGAAACCTTTCGCGCCGTGTCCGCCGCCCCGCGTCGGCTCCGGCTTACGGCACGCAGCGGGCATAGCCCGCGCCGCGTGCCATCCGCGCCGCCCCGCCTCAACGCCAATCCGCGCAGACAGGGCCACCACTCCTCAGCGGCCGCACGCCATCGGCCGCCCGGAAGGCGGCCGGCCGGGCGGAGGCCCGGCTAGCCCGGCGGGGCCAGGGATGGCCCGCCGGG